>NZ_LVCT01000538.1:0-7461 GCF_001647205.1 Rhodococcus sp. EPR-134 | reverse complement strand
ATCGTCGACGGTTACACGCTGGTGCTGGCGTGTCTTGTGCTGCCTGCCGGAGCAATCGGTGACCGTTACGGGCGTCGCGGTGTGCTGGTCACGGGGCTGCGGTATTCTCTCTCCCGGCCCCGCCACCAGCCGCTCACATGTACCACACGCGCACGCTCACGTCTACCACACGCGCAGGCCGTAAACTCGTCTCCCTGAGCATGGATCTGACAAACTGGTTCCGGTCGCGCCGTGCAAGCGAGTCGGCGCCCGACCTGCGAAGCCTAGGAAAGGCTGCGCTGACACTGCGACTCCGATCGATTGAGGTGGTTCGGTCGGGTTCAACTCCCGAGACTTTGAGCCCTTCTGGTGGGGGGTAGGGGAGGGCTCATCTGGTTGCCACCTTTAAACTCGATAGCCCGCGGAAGGATAGCCCGGTACGCCAGCGAGGCTGTTCGACGAGCTGGAGACCGGGAAAACGAGCCACCAGGATCGGGAACAGTAGGGATCCTTCGAGCCGGGCCAGCGGCGCGCCGAGACAGAAGTGAATGCCGGCGCCGAACGACAACGGTGGGACTCCGGTTCGGGTGATGTCGAGCTTATCCGGGTCACAAAATCGGTCCGGATCTCTGTTGGCCGCCCCGAGCAAGGTCAATACGATCTGACCGGGATGTAGATCGACTCCTGCCAGCCGTGTCGGCTCGAGCACCGTGCGCCCGTTGGTCTGGACGGGGGAGTCGTAACGCAACAATTCTTCGACGGCATTGCTCGCCAAGTCGGGCCTGGCACCCAGTTCGCGCATTTGGTCGGGGTGAGCGAGCAGCGCGGCGACGCCGTTGCCGATGAGGTTTGTGGTGGTTTCGAACCCTGCGGCGAACAACAGAATCGCGGTGCCGACGCATTCGTCGTCATCCAGGATGTCGTCGCCGTGCGCGACGGCGAGTCGGCTGAGTAGGTCATCGGCGGGGCGGGCGCGTTTGACCGCCAACAGGTCAGCGAAATACATGGCAAGTTGGTTCTCGGCTTCACAGGCGGCGGTCAGAGCCTCAACATTGGCTCCGGGTTCCAGTGAGGCGAGCAGGGCACGCACCAATGGCGCGGCAACTGCCCGATCGGCCGCGGGAACTCCCAGAAGTTCGCCTATCACATTCACAGGCAGCGGGAGCGCCAGATCGGTGATGATGTCGACGAAGACCTGTACCTCCATGACGTTAAGTAGGTGATGGATCTGTGTGATGATGCGGCTGCGCAACTCGTCAATGTGTCGAGGGGTGAACACGTCGGCCACCAGTCGACGCAGCCGGTGATGGTCAGGGGGGTTACGGAACAGCATGGTGCGCCGGAATCGATGCATGGCCCGACGTTGCAGCTCGTCAGGGATCTCGGACAAGCCGAAGCCCAGCGACTCGTCGGCCTTGCCGAGTCTGCGGTCGCGGAGCGCCGCCGCGCAATCGTCGTAGCGACTCAATACCAGCACCCCCGATCGCGTAACCAAGACGGGGCGCGTCTCTCGCAGCCGTCGGAACGCTTCGTAAGGTCCGGCTGCGCCGTGATCGGTGAGTAAGGCGTCCAGGAGCAGTTCCCTCTCGGTCGGTACATTCATGCTTGCCTCTTAGTATTCGCCTGTGACTGCAGGAAATGTTCGACGTCGACCAGGATGAACAGGGCGGTCGCCGTGGTGACCGATCGACCCTCTATATCCTCGATCCTGGCCGCGAGATTCAATTTCCGGCCATCGCGAGACCGTGTATCGGCGTGCAGGGTGTAAGGCGTGGCAAGCAGAACCGGCGCGAGGTAGTCGAGTTCGAGACGGCGCGTCACGCCGAGTTCTCCGACCGTGTAGAGCAGGAAACCGAAAAGATCGTCGATTACGGTCGCCACCGCGCCGCCGTGTGCTATCCTGGGCGCCCCTACGTGACGTTGGTCGAAGAGGTGGTGAGCAACGACGCCGTCTCGGCAACGCCGTACCGACAGGTAATGCCCGTGCGGGTTCGTCGGCCCGCACCCAAGACAGTTGGGGTGGTGGGGTGGCAACTCAGGCGAGCTAGATTCTTCCAGCGGCCGGAATGAGCGCACCCAGTCCTCCATGTCTGGGTCGACCGACCCCCCGACCGCATCCGAAGCTTTGCCCATGGTCCGACCTTCCTGTCGATGAAACCGCGCTTAATGCCGGTCTCGAGTGTGACCGTTATGCAAATACACCTGAGCGCACTCCGGAGAGTGCGGTGGCAGCCCTTCGCTCAACTCCACGTTGGTCAGGCGAGGTGTCCCGCCCAACGGGAGATCACGACCCCATCTCCTTCACCAGTGCCGTAGTCTGCGATGGACGCCGGTGTCGTGAAAAACTTCCCGCCCCGCGTTCCATCTGCCTCGTCCTATTCAGAACTCCGGTTGGAAAAAAATTTCCTAGATTTCGATGACAGCTAGCTCTCCTTCGGCGTGCAGGGAGCGTAGGCGCTTCTTGTCGAACTTGCCGACTGAGGTCTTGGGCACCTCGGAGATGAAGCACCAACGCTCGGGCAGCCACCACTTGGCGACCTTGCCGTCGAGGAAGTCGCGCAGACTAGCAGGTGTGGGCTCGCGGCCCTCACGTGGAACGATCACCGCGAGGGGGCGTTCTTGCCACTTCTCGTCCGGCACTCCGATCACAGATGCCTCGAGCACGTCTGGATGACCGGCAAGCAGCAGTTCGAGCTCGACCGAGGAGATCCACTCCCCGCCGGACTTGATCACGTCCTTGGCGCGGTCGGTCAGCGTCACGAAATTGCGTGCATCGATCCGCCCGACGTCGCCGGTGCGTAACCACCCTTCCTGAAACTTCTCACTGTCATGCTCCTCGCCGACGTACGAGCCGGTAATCCAGGGCCCGCGTGCTTGCAACTCACCGACCGCTTCGCCGTCGTGCGGGAGCTTATTGCCCTCGTCGTCGACAATCCTCAGCTCCACCCCTGCAACCGGGCGGCCTTGGGTGGCGCGCAGGCGCCAGCGCTCCTGCACATCGAGCGATACCGGTGGGCGTGCGATGGCGGCCAGCGGCGAGGTTTCGGTCATTCCCCATGCCTGGACGACCTGCACGCCGTACCTCTCCTCGAAGGCCTCCATCAGGTGAAGGGGTACTGCGGAACCACCGCAGGCGACCAGACCGAGAGAGGAGATGTCATAGCTGGAGTTTGCCTCCAAGAAGTTTAAGACGTCATTCCAGATCGTCGGAACTGCGCCCGCGACGGTCGGCCTCTGCGCGTCGATGAGCCGCACCAGCGGCTCAGCCTGCAGGAACCTGTCAGGCATGAGTAGGTCGGCGCCCGACATAAGGGCGGCATAGACTAGTCCCCAAGCGTTGGCGTGGAACATCGGCACGATGGCAAGGATCCGATCATCGCAGCTGACTCGCAGTCCGTCGGCGGCGCAGGCCGCCATCGAATGCAAGTACGTCGACCGGTGGCTGTAGGCGACCCCTTTGGGGTTGCCGGTGGTACCCGAGGTATAACACATAGCGGCTGCGGACTGCTCATCGAGATCAGGCCAGTCGAACGTATCGGACTGAGAGGCGAGGAACTCCTCGTACCCCACGACCCTGACCCCGTCACGGTGCAGCGGGGTAAGGTCCACTTCGCCGGTCACGACGACGGTGTGCACGCTGGTGAGCTGCAGCAGTACAGGGGCCAGCAAGGGCAGCAGGCTTCCATCGAGAATTACGACCTGATCCTCGGCGTGGTTGCCGATGTAGACAAGTTGATCAGGGGTGAGACGTAGGTTCAGGGTGTGCAGCACTGCGCCCATCGAGGGCACCGCACAGTAGGCCTCAACATGCTCCTGGTTGTTCCACATAAAGGTCGCAACACGCTCATCGCCTGTGATCCCGCAACCGCGCAATGCGTTGGCCAACTGTGCGGCTCTCCGTCCGACTTCGGCGAAAGTGCCGACCTTAACGCTCCCGTCGGACTGCAAGGTCCGTACGGTTGCCGAGCTATGCACACTCGAACCGTGGCGCAGAATCGCCGCAGTTGTCAAGGGAAAGTTCATCATCGTGCTCTGCATACCATTCCTTCATTCGATAGTGCCTGCGAACGAACAGCGATCCGCAGATCAATTCACCGGGCGTCCTGGTTAACAGCGGGCTGTCAGAGACCTGCAGCCGTAAGTGAGGTTGAAGCCAATTCCAGGGACTCGACCAGGTTCGACTCGAGTTCTGGTAGTCGGCTAGCCGCCGTGACCACCGCCGCTAAGCGAGCGCGCGCATCAATGTCGCGTTGGGTCCCGGCACGTGCAGTTTCGGTCCATGCCTGCGCACAACGGCTGGCGGCGACGGCGAGGTCGGCGGTGGCTAGATCACCGGTCAGGCGTGCGACATCCGCGCAGCCATCGGCGAGCAACCGGCGGAATAGGCCGCCGCCGGTGCCCGCCTTCTCGATGAAAGCGCCCAGACTGAACAGGAAGATCTCAAGATCTCTTGTCGGAAGGTCTGCCCAGGCTCGAAGGTCGGCCGCCAACTGCTCGACTGCAGCTAGCCCCTCGGCCCCGGCCTCCATGGTCGTGAGATCAACGATCCCCGGCTGTGACGGGTGGCGCATGTTGGCCGCGGATTGGCGAAATGCCTCTGCCGCCACTGTTGCCATGTCTGGCAGCGCGCTCGGCCAGGTGATGCGGTATGTACAGTGGCGCGTCGGTTGAGGGAAGGACGTCGAGGAACGCGCCCGAGCCAGCGAATCGAGCGGGACTTCCTGCACCTCGGCGCGATCATTGTCTACGACGAAGGCAATCCCCTTAGCTTCGTCGTAACCGATCACCACGATGTCGTGGCGACTCATCTGCAACTGGACCTGCAGGTACGGTAGCTCGGCTATGTCGCCCCACACCAGGCTGGGTCTGCCTGCGTCGATCTCGTCGAGAACCCAAGACCATCCCTCACTGGGATCGTCGGTGGTGAGAACGTGGACCTGTCCGCCTAGCCGGCGGGGTAGATCGATTTCGAAGTCGGCCCCTCGTCCCACCAAATACAATGGTGGAACCAGGTCATTCGATCGGAGGTACGCTAGCCCCAGCGAGCCGCCGAGTGCGAACACCAGACCTTCATCGGGTGGCCCTTCCCACCCCAGTCCATGCCAGTGCAGAAGATCCCGCATTGCGCCAGAACCACAGTGCCCCCCGATCTGATGGGGGTAGTCCTTGATCAGGATCTTGCGGGGCATGTATCTTCCTTTTCTGGGTGGTGGGTTCGAAGACCAGGTCAGTTGTTCCGAATTCTGTCCAGGTAGGCCTGACGTGCCCCCATGTCCACGTCGTCGAGGAATACAGAGTCTGTGTCCAGGGCCGATCCGAGCCTGGTGGCGAGCCGTTCGGGGACGAACTTCATCGCTGCGACCATGCTCCCTGCGAGGCGAGTGACGCGCACGAAGGGCCGCGGTTTCTCGATCAGTTCGCCTGTCACTCGAGCGATTTCCTCGGGCTCTGCATTGCGCAGTCCCTTGGCTCCTGCTGTCCCAGCAACGAGTTCGGTGTTGGTGAACGTGGGCCGCACTGTGGACAGCCGCACGCCTGACTTGCGGTATTCCAGTCGCGCCGCCTCCGTGAATCCGATGACCGCGAATTTGGTGCCGCAGTAGGTCGCCAGACCGGGGACGGCGAGCTCGCCGGCCAGTGATGCGGTGTTGATGATGTGTCCAGTACGACGAGGGAGCATCCGTTGAAGGGCGAGTTTGGTCCCAAAGATGACTCCCAGGACGTTGATCTCGACCTGCCGCCGGGTCACCGCGTCGTCTTCCTCGTGGGTGTGCCCGGTGGGCATGATGCCCGCGTTGTTGATCAGCACGTCGAGGGGGCCGAGGTCTCCCTCGACTAGGTCGAGAAAGTCTTTGAACGAGTCAGGGTCGGTGACATCGAGGCGGGTGACAACCTTAACCCCCAGTTCGGCGGCGGTCTCCTTAGCACGTGCCTCGTCGATGTCGCCGATGGCCACGCGGTGACCTCGTCGGATCAGCTCCTTCGCGGTCTGGTAGCCGATGCCGCGGGCTCCCCCGGTGATCGCCACTGTTTTCGCGGCGGTATGGGGATTGTGTGTCGTCACTTGCTGTGCTCCTTGTTCAGGCCGAGGCGTTGTCGTAGACCGCGACCGGCTGCTGCACGCAATACTTTTTCGGCGATGGCCGTACGTCGGGAGGTGTACGGGTACCACGTGAGTTCTCGTGTCAGGACAGGGATCCGCGGCTCGGTCACGGACTGGACCCGGCAGTATTTGTGAAGTCCGTAGGCGCCGCCTAGTCGCGCACCGATACCTGAGGCCTTCCATCCACTGTGCGGCAGTGTGGTGGCGAAGAGGTTGCTGAAGACGTCGTTGATGTTGACTGCACCCGCGTCCAGACGTTGTGCGATACGCCGCGCACGAGCATGGTCGCGGGTCCACACTGTGGCAGACAAGCCGAACGCCGAGTCGTTAGCCAGGTGGATGGCCTCGTCCTCGTCCGCGACACGCATCACAGGGATCGTGGGGCCGAAGGTCTCCTCGGTCATGCAGGCCATTGTGTGGTCGACGCCGACCACAACGGTTGGAGCGTAGTAGTTCCCGACCGCGCTTAGGGTTCCGCCGGCCAGTACCTGCGCACCTGCCGCCACTGCCTGGCTGACGTGGCGATCGGCTATCTCGACCTGTCTCGCCGTGACCATCGCACCTACGTCGTCACCTGCCGCGGCACCTTGGGTAAGTGACCGTACTCGTTGAGCCAGCCGGGCCACGAACTCGTCGTAGATCTCAGAGACCACATACACCCGCTCGACTGAGATGCAGACCTGCCCCGCGTTGAACAGACCGCCCCACGCGATCCCCTCCACAGCACGAGCAAGGTCGGCATCCTCCAGCACGATCGCCGGATCTTTACCACCTAACTCCAAGCTCACAGGCTTCAATTGCTCGGCACAGCGGATCGCGATTGTCCTCCCGGTGGCTGTCGAGCCCGTGAACTGAACGAAGTCAGCGGCGTCCACGACCGCAGCACCTGCTTCGCTAGCACCCACAACATGCGCCAAAACTGGTGGGGCGCCGATCTCGTGCCAGCCCTCGACGACTCGTGCACAGGTCAGTGGCGTCTCTTCCGAGGACTTCGCCAGGACTGCGCATCCGGCAGCCAGCGCAGGAGCTGCATCCATGAGGAAGAGGGTGATCGGGAAGTTCCACGGTGTGATGAGCCCGACAACCGGGTACGGGTGGTAGGTCTTGGACAACCGTTTCGGCAGACTTAGCAGACCTGCGGATCGGACTTGCTCGTCAGCGAGAAACTTCTCGGCATGGTTTGCGTAGTAGGTGATGAACTCGCACGATGCTGTCGTCTCAACCAGGGCGTCGGGGCGCACCTTGCCTGTTTCGGCTTGCAGCAGATCGGTGAGTTCGTCGGTGTGAGCCAGGATCCAGTCTCGCCAGCGATGCAACCATCGGGAGCGTTGCCGCGGGCTTGCCTGAGCCCACCCGAGCTGAGCGCGGCGGAGATCGGC
>NZ_LVCT01000537.1:0-3205 GCF_001647205.1 Rhodococcus sp. EPR-134 | reverse complement strand
GGTCGCCGTGCTCATCGGGCCTCCGGGAGTGAGTGGAGCCCGCGGGCGATCCCGTCGGGCTGGGTGCATCTGTCGGGTGTGTCGGTGAAAGCGTCAGCGATCACGTGGGTGCGCTCAAAGATTCGCTGTCCATAGGTATGCCGAAGCTCGGTCAAGATCGTGTTCAAAGGCAGGTCGTCGAAGACGCCGCGCTCGCGGACATACTCCATGTGCAGGGCTCCGTCGGCGGCGAAGGCGTGCAGGAGGGCGTCGTGCTCGCCATCGAAATCCACCGGCGGCACCCCGAAACGGGCACACAACTCGGTGTTGAACGCCGGGGTCGCCTTCATCCACCGGCCGTTGACGTAGAGATGGCTGTAGCCGTGATAGACGAACAGGTCCGTGCCGCCCATGAGCGCTCGCAACGCTTCGGTCTGCAAATGATTTCGGACGTCGGCAAACCCCAGTAGCGCCGGAATCCCTGCCGCACGGCACACCGCGGTCAAGAGCACCGCCTTCGGGACGCAATAGGCGCGCCCGGTCTCGAGGACGAAGCTTGCTCGATAATGGGCGGGATCGTCCGACACCGTGTAGGGGTCGTACCGGATCTGGTCGCGGACGGCGGCGAAGAGGCGCTTCGCCTTGTCCCGGTCGGTGCCCGCATCCCCAACCGCGGCGGCGGTGAACGCCCGGACGGACTCGTGCTCGATGTCGAGGAAGTCGGTCGCCCACGAGTGCGCCAGCGGTGCCTTATTCATCTGCGCTCCAGAGTTATCGGCAACCCGTCGACCGGAATGGGGAGCGAGGTGTTGTCCCACCTCGCTTCATACTGATCGGGGACCGTCCAGGTGTAGGTGCGTAGCATGTGGTGCAGAATCGCCTTGACTTCGAGGGTGCCGAAGTGCAGACCGATGCACTTGTGTACCCCTCCTCCGAAGGGGATCCACCCGAGGCGGTGATTCTGGTCCTCACGCCGCGGTTCGCTGAAGCGGTCAGGGTCAAAGGTGTCGGGGTCGGTCCAGCACGACTCGTCGAAGTGGTTCACCGACGGAGCCACGGCCACCAGGGTGTCCGCCGGGATGTGGTGGCCGGCGATATCCACGTCTTCGACCGTCTTGCGCATCACGATGGGCACGGGCGCCACCAGACGGAGTGTCTCCTTGATCACCAGGTCGAGAGTCTCCAGTGAGTCCAGGTCGTCGATGTCCGGGCGGCGTCCACCGAGTCGGTCGGACTCGGCCCGCGCCCGTTCCTGCCAGGCCGGGTGCTTGGCGAGGAAGTAGGCGGCAGCGGTGGTGGTGATGGTCGATGTGTCGTGGGCCGCCATCATCAAGAAGATCATGTGGCTAACGACGTCCTCATCGGTGAACGCCTCACCGTCGGCCGTGCGCGCATGGCACAGCCCCGCAAAGAGGTCGCCTCCTTGGCCACTTCGAGCCGCCGGCAGGTGCCGGGTGAAGTAGTCCTCCAAGAGCGCGCGCCCACGGACTCCCGCTCGCCAACGAGTCCCCGGTAACGGGAAACGGATGATCGAGCTGGCCGCACGCACGGTGGCCACGAAGGCGTCGTTGATGGCATCGGTATCCTCGCTACCCCCCCGACCTGCCATGAAGACCTTCGTGGCGACGTCGAGAGTTAGTGCCTTCAGCAGCGGGTAGATGCGCGTGGTGGATTGTCCCGCTGTCCACCCTGGGATGCTGGCCTCCAGCGTCGGGCCGAGCTGGTCGACGTAGCCGGCGAGTCGGTCGCGGGTGAACGCCTCCTGCATGATCCGCCGATGCATCCTGTGTTCGTCGAAGCTCATCAACATCAGGCCCCGATGAAAAAAGGCATCGATGAGATAGGTCCACCCGTCCTGGGAGAACGACTTCGCCTTGGTGGTCAGCACCTCCTGTATGGCATCCGGTCCGGCAACCGCCACTATTTTCGTGCCGAAGGCGCCCATCCACGACACAGGTCCTAGCCGCTGGTACCTGGCCCGGGAGAAGTTAGATCCGAACCGGATGTAGTCCAGGGTGTGACCGAGCAGAGGCATGCCAGCGGTCCCTAAGACCGGTTTGAGGCCTGACCCCGCCGGGGGCGGGGCGAGCTCTCGGACAGGCCACCGGTCACTGGCCCCGAGCAGGGCCGCGTCGACCCGACTCGGCAGTGGCACCATGAGGACCGACGAGAGTCGCTCACGACCCTTCGCCAGCGGGAGATGGATAATGTTCGTCACTTGTGTTCCTTTCCGAAACGCAGCCCGCACTCACCATTTCGTACCCATCGCCCGAAGACCCGTCATCTCAGGCGGAGCTGGCAAGCGCCAGTTCAGTTCGGTCGATGGGGAGTTGCTGCGTGATTACCCGCTTGCTGAACATGAAGTCACGGGGGCGGTTGATGCAGTCGGCGCCAATAAGCTCTCCCTCACGGAGGTAGAAGCAGGTGAAGTCGCGGTCTCGGGTCGGGTCTCCGCTGAGGATGACTTCGTCGTAACCGGTGTTCAGACCGGCGATCTGGAGCTTGAGATCATATTGATCCGACCAGAACCATGGAAGCGCCGCTATCTTCTTGGACTTCCCACACACCGTCGCGGCAGCGACCTTGGCTTGCTCGTGCGCGCTCGGCACAGACTCCAGGCGTAGAGGGCGGCTGTAGCGAGCCATGCTGTGGCTTGCGCAATCCCCGGCGGCCACGATGTCGGGGTCGCTGGTCCGGGCCTGGTCGTCGATCACGACGCCGTTATCAATGACCAGACCTGCGGCGGCGGCAAGATCGGTGTTCGGCTCAACGCCGATGCCGACAATGACGAGGTCAGCGGGAATTGACTCGCCACCGGACAGAACTACTTCACGGACCCTGTCCTCGCCGGACAGAACCTCGACCAGCACACCCGTCCGGATTTTCACGCCCTCCTGCCGGTGAATACGGTCGAAGAACGCTGATACTTCGGGGGCAGTGACCCGCTCAAGGACGCGCCCAGTCGCCTCGAGCACGGTGACCTCCAGCCCCAGTGCACGCAACGAGGCAGCCGTCTCCAGTCCGATGTAACCGCCGCCGATGATCACTGCCCGACGTCCTGCGTGGGCGGCCACTCGGATCATCTCGACGTCTGCGACTGTGCGTAAGTAGTAGACTCCGGCCAAGTTGGCTCCCGGGGTGGGGAGTCGCCGAGGGCGGGCGCCAGTGCACAGCGCAAGCTGGTCGTAAGCTAGTGCGCCGCCGGTACTCAGTGAGAGATGACCAC
>NZ_LVCT01000536.1:0-846 GCF_001647205.1 Rhodococcus sp. EPR-134 | reverse complement strand
TGCTCTTCCCGGCCAGGTACGCCTTCGACAAAGGAGGGCGTTGGTAGGGCAACGTCGACTCATCGCCGATGAGAACGATCTCGCCGGTCCACCCTTCCTGTCGAAGACTGGCCGCGAGTTGGGCTCCGGCATGGCTGGCCCCGACGACGAGGGCCCGATGTAAGGTCATACGTCGGATTTCGGGGTGAGACGGACCATCATCTTGCTGATGCCCCTGACAAAGTTGGACTGCACATACTCGGGCTCGCCGACGACCTCGATCTTTTCGAAGCGAGAAAGCAACTCTTCCCAGAGAATCCGCAGCTGTAATTCCGCCAGTCGGTTGCCCATGCAGCGGTGGACACCGAAGCCGAAGGAGATGTGGTTGCGAGCGTTGGCCCGGTCGATGATGAAGTCGTCGGGCCGATCGAACATCCGCTCATCACGGTTGCCTGAGGCGTACCACATCACTACCTTGTCGCCCTTGCGGATGAACTGCCCGTTCAGCACGGTGTCGGCCTTGGCGATCCGGCGCATGTAGGCCAACGGTGTTTGCCACCGAATGATCTCCGAGACCATATTGGGGATCAGGTCAGGGTTCGCCTTCAGCTTCTCGAACTGGTCAGGGAACCGGTTCAACGCGAGAACACCGCCGCTCATCGAGTTCCGCGTCGTGTCGTTGCCTCCGACGATCAGCAACACAAGGTTGCCCAGGAACTCCATCGGTCGGTCGATCAGATCCTTGGTGTCTTCGTTGCTCTGCAACAGGGTGATCAAGTCGAATCCGGGTTCCTCCCCGGCAGCTGTCCGGGCAGCCTTGTCGCGCCAGAGAGTGCTGAGACCTCGCGCCATGTCGCGCATGCCGCG
>NZ_LVCT01000535.1:0-2608 GCF_001647205.1 Rhodococcus sp. EPR-134 | reverse complement strand
AGGGAAAGTCCAGGAGGGTCGCAAGCATCCGAGCGGTCAACTCGACCGAGACGTTCTGGACCCAGTCGAACGGCTGATCCACGGGCAGGTTGTCCAGCACCTCCTGGACGCGCGATCGAATCAGACCCTCCATCTCACGCAGGTTCTTCGGTGCGACCACGCCTTGGACAGCGGCCCGCTGCGCGTCGTGTCGTGGCGGATCCATCGCTATGAACATCTCGATATCAAGAAAACGAGGTGGAACCCCGATGACGATCAACGGCTCGGCGGAGAAGACCTCGTGGTTCTTGTCGACGGCCATGATGTCGGCATGCCTTGTGACGGACCAGAACGGCCCGAACGGACTGTTAGGCTGGTAGTGGACCGGAGCCTCGTTG
Source organism: Rhodococcus sp. EPR-134 (assembly GCF_001647205.1). Lineage (NCBI taxonomy): Bacteria > Bacillati > Actinomycetota > Actinomycetes > Mycobacteriales > Nocardiaceae > Rhodococcus > Rhodococcus sp. EPR-134. Next base: position 2,231 of record NZ_LVCT01000535.1, on the reverse strand, counting down.
CGTACGCGCTCGAAGTACGACTGCCAGCGCCCCTGGCGATAGAGGAAAGGGTTGCTGAGGTCGATGTCGGCGAGTTCGACGTCCTCCACAGGAGGGATGGGGCTCTCGATGAAAAGCCTCTCTCCGTTCGCTCCGGTCACCCATCGCCGCGTCTTGTCGTACAGTTGTGCGCCCTGGATCTGCCGCTCCATCGGGATAGTCGACTGAACCTTAGCGGCGATTGCCTCAGAAAACTTCATTGCGTCTTATCGTCTCTCTCGTCGTCACATCTGAAACTCAGGCATTAGGACGGTCAGGCCGTCCCACGCCTCGGAGACCGGAATCTGGCAGGACAGTCGAGAGGTCGGTTGACGCTCAGGGTTCATCGCGAGCATCTCCTCCTCGTCGGAGCCGGAGAGGCCCACCTCCTCGGACCACTGCGGATCGACGATCACATGGCAGGTGCCGCACGCGGCCTCGCCTCCGCAGTCGCCGTCGATGCCGGGCACTGCATTGTTGGTCGCGACCTGCATCAGCGACTGTCCTTCTTGGAAAGGGACCTCGTGCTTCTTGCCGTCGTGTGAGACAAAGGTGACAACTGCCATAACCAACTCCTGATACGTTGTCCTCGCCTTGGGAACTTGATCAAAGTGTCGTCGGGGATGACCGCTACGGCTATGTTCTGCGGAGTCAAAAACTTGTGAATTCGGCTCAAAGGGATCTGGTGAACCAATGATCCTCGATGACGAGGGTGTGCCCCCGCTCCTGTTCGTGCAATTGCTCGAGCGCCAAGCATTCGACCCAGACGCCGTCGCGCGGCTTCGCAACATCATGTCTCGCGAAGGAACCGACGAGGCGACGCTGATTCAGCGCGACGTTCAGGCCCCCATACGGTGGTTTCGGGAGGTCTACCCCGAACTCGACGTCGACCAGGCAACACTGCTCGGCTTTGCGTTCGCTGAACAGGCCCAGTTGACGTCCTTCGGCCCGTTGAGTTCTCCGCTGGTCAGCGCAGGCTCGGTAGCCGAGATCGTGGAGTTGCTCACCTATCTGCCGTTGATCTCGACAGCTCTCAGTCCACAGTTCCATCCAAGTGACCACGGCCTCACCATCGGGTTCACCGCACACACAAGCGATCCGGCCCTGGACTGCCTGGTCGTCGCCTACTGCGGGTCGGCGCTACTGCGACTGCTTGACATGCTCGCCGGCGACATGCCTACCGTCACACTCCACTTGAGTTGGCCGGTGCCGCCCCTCCTGTCCAATCATGAGGACTTAATAGCCGGGCGCCTGTTTTTCGGCGCTCCGATGTCCTTCCTTCATGTTCCCGCGGACACGCTTAACGAGGTTTGCCGGTTCTCCGATCCCCTCACATACCGACTCGCCATCGGCGATCTGCAGCGAACTCTCGACCAGCGGGGCAGGACCACGTCGTTTTCGGAGAAGACGAGACGGCTGCTGGAGAAGGAGCCCGCACAGGGGAGTATCCACTGGGTCGCACGCGAGTTGTCGATATCCGTCAGCACACTCAAGCGGCGCCTCTCCGAAGAGGGGACCACTTTCCGCGAGTTGCGCCAGTCATTCCTGCGCGAGCGTGCGATGCTGCGGCTACTCGACCGATCAATGTCGGTGACTGAGGTCGCCACGGAGCTCGGATACAGTGACCTCACCAACTTCTCACACGCCTTCAAGCGATGGACCGGCCGTTCTCCGAACGAGTTCCGGCATCCATGACGCTGAGCCGCCCGGTCTCCGGCGGGTTGAGGGGGCTGGCGGATGCGGTAAATCAGTGTGGGGCCGTTCCCAGTGCATGAGATCAGTGGTACTCCAGGGGCCGACCAAGATTTCGGTCCGACAGGATCTTCCTGAGTCTCGGGGTCACCGCAACGGCGTGATCAGTGGTGGAATCCGCGTCGACGTGGGCACTTTGCAGCCAAAGCGAGGGGTTATGCCTGCTGTGTGGGCATGGGCATGTGCTCGGGCATGATCATCTTTCTCGGAAGTGACAGCTCCGCATGGGAACCTAGATTTTCCGGATTGAAGGCAGGTGCTGCGGCAGTTGTGGCCGCGGGCCGGAGCGCCAGCCGACCACCTTTGTTCGAGAACGCCTGCTTGGGCACGTCAAGACACCCCCGAAGTTGGGCGCGGCCGCGTCGAGTAACCGGTTGCGTGAGCGTGCTAGCCGCGGATCGGCCTGCTCGTCGACTGCGGTGAGTGAGTCGGTCGTGGCGTGGTCCGGGGCGGTCATGGGA
>NZ_LVCT01000534.1:0-9469 GCF_001647205.1 Rhodococcus sp. EPR-134 | reverse complement strand
GAACTGCTCCAGCCGACGCATCAGCGCGGACTCCAGCTCCCGCTCCGCGACACGTTCGGTGATGTCGAGAAAATCGAAGACGTACGGGTCACGCACCAACTGTCGGTAACACCGCTCGCATCATCCGCGAGATCACTTAGACGAATACAGCCAGCATGAACCGTTGCGCCTGCCCGGCTGAAGCGATTCTCTTCACCCGGCGCTCCCATTGTCGCATTGGCTGACGCGAGTTCTCGGCCCGATTGCTGAAAATACTTCGACCGGCGATGCTCGGCAGAGGTCAGCATCTCGCGGTACGCCACTTTGTAGCTGGCCAGCTTGGCGGTCACGAGCACCGTCGGCACGTACCGCAGACCCTTGAGTACCTTGCGGAAGAACCGCTTGGCAGCAGTGGCGTTTCGACCCGACTGGACGATAGCGTCGCTATCAGGCCGTCCTGATCGACCCCGCGCCACAAATACTTCTGCTCGCCGTTGATTCGAGGTGAACACTTCATCGAGGTACCACTTGTTGCCCGGGCGGGGCCTTCGGAGACGCAGCTCATTGGCATAGGACCGGCCGAACATCGCGCACCACTGCCGGATCGTCTGGTGGGAGACCACGACGCCGCGCTCGAACATCAGTTCCTCCACATCACGCAGGCTCAACGTGAAGCGGTAATACAGTCACACGGCGTGGCTGACGAATTCTGGGCTGTGATCACAGTCACCCACCACCCCAGCGGTCACCAGCACAGCCAAGGTGACGATGCTCGCAGCAATGTGCAGCTGATGCCCAATTGCCGCTGGAATGGTGACTGGCATGCAGTTCTATTCCCGATCTTGCAGTGATACGGCAGGAAGCTAAGCGGGAGAATGTCATTCCGCGGAAGCCGCGAGAGGCAAGCCAAGCGGGACAAGCTCGCCGAACGGATTGCACGTCGGCAGCGTGCGTATGAGAGGCCTACTGCGGGTATGGCATTCACGGATATCGCCAAGAGTTCGGGGTGCCCACTCCGACGGCGTCGGCTCTGTACGCGAATATCTTGCAGATGCAGAGAACCCTCCGTGAGGTCAATCGAGAGTATCTGGATGAATGTGTCAACCCGCTATTCATCCGAGCGGCACGCTCATGCGGTTCCCATAGGGTGCGTGGCGCTGATGCCTGTTGAAGGGGCTTGACGACTCGCTCGTTGCGATTTCGGGTCGGGTTGGTTGGTTCGGATGAGTTTGTGTTACTTGAGCTGGGCAAGTTGATTGAGGACTACTTCGGGTACTGCGGTGGCGGGGATCTGAGTGATGTGAAAGTCGCAGGGAGGAAGTGTTGTTTGTTCTCCGCGCCAGTAGTTCTCGGGGAGGACACTTCCGCGGATGGTCTGCTGATGGAGGGTTACCCCATGGGAGTCGCGCATGCCGACGATAAGTCGGTAGTGCGCGGTGATGTTGGTGATCGGGGTGTAGGCGTCGTACCCGACCGGTGTGGTTGGTGCGGAGGGGTCTATCGGTCGGTCGTCGAGGAGTATCGCGGCGAATGGGAGTGCTGCGAAGCCGCGGAGCCAATCGGCGACGTACATTGACGAGTTTTCCGCGTCGTCGGCGTCGAGGCTGTCAATGTCGGAAGAACCCGAATAGTGGTGTGTGGCTCGTAGCCACTGCATGGGGGAGGGGATCTGTAGGACTACTGGTCCTGACGCCATTGCTGTCAGTGTTTGCGCAAGATCGATGACGCTACGGGTGAGGCCCTTGTCCGCGAGCATGGTACGCAGGGCATATCCGGTTCGTTTCTTCTGAGACATTGAATCCCGCAGGGCGGGGTTCTGTTCGAGGTGATGGGTGTAGAAGTGGTTCAGGTCGAGGATGGCCAGGTCGGGTTTGAGTAGACCTTGTGCTTGGTTGAAGAAGCGGGCGTAGCTGGTGGGGTCGTCCCAGGGGGCGGGCCGGTTGCGCAGAAACACCGATTGGGCGTACGCGTGGTGATCGAGTAGGAGGGCTGTGGCGCGGCCCGAGGGTGGTGAGGCGATTGCGGTGAGAAGGCTGGTGGTCATGATGGTCTTCCTCGAGAGATTGGTGCGATACCGCGCGGTGATGCTCACACCGACGTGATGTTGGGTCAGCGGAGCATCACCGCGCGAAATCGGCAGGGTCAGGACTTGTGCTGGACTTTCTCGCCGCACTTGGTCTCGAGCTCGCGTACCCGCTTGCTCAGCTCCTCGATCTTGAGCACGCGACGGTCCGGAATCATGATGAGGGGTAGATCCTCGAGCCGCGCGGTTACCCGCTCCGGCGCACTCTTGCCCCAGTGCGTGGCAACCAGTTGGTCGTTGTCATCGCCCCAGGAACCGAAGTACAGCAACTCTTTCGGAGGTTCGGGCTTGACGAATTCGGCTACGAATTCCTTGTACGGCTTGCCTCGCTTCAAGCGGTCCTGGCGCATTTGTGCGCGTAGCGCTGTGGTTTCTTCTTCGCGGACGACGAATGTGTCGGGTTCGTAGACGACGCCGTACAGTTCGCCGGCCACCTTGTCCGAGATCCGCGCGAGCTGCAGGTCAGCCATGACCAGTTCTGGATCTCGCTCGAGGATGTCCCCGTATCCGCCGCCGGAGCCTTGGCTGATCATGTACAGCTCGCCTTCCTTGGCGACATCGAACTGCAACCCCATGTGGCCGGTCAGGTATTTGCCGCCCTCGTAGGGCTGTTCGTTCATCACCCGTTCGATCGACAAGTCGAACTGTGACGGGTCCTTGCGGATGATGTCGTAGATATTGATGTTCTTGACCATCGACAACGGATAGGTGGGGCATCCGTAGCCACCGAACATTCCGCTCACCGACGAAAACTTCGAGCCGGAAGTGACGGTCATGAATCCCCAACTGGGGGTGCCACGTGAAGCGACAATCATTTCGTAGCCCATGCCGCCTCGGTACTTTCCGAAGCCCTGATTGTCTGTGACCAGTCGCTTACTGACCAGTTGCAGGAACGGGACCTCTTCTTCCATGACCTCTTGCTCGGCGATGTCGGCCATTGCGCAGAACAGGGGTGCGACGCCGTCTTCGCCGTCTCGGAATGCCTTGGCGCCGCCGCCCATTCCGTTCAGATCGGCACAGAGGTTGCCGACCTGCTCACTGTGCTGCGTGGTTCCGCCCCACAGAAAGTCGTTGATCTGGTTGAACCAGGGGGCGATCACGTTCGAGTACTTGGTGGGCGAGGAGAACTGCAGCTTCGCGTACGCGGTCTGTAGGGCAGAGAATCCGCGGAACGAAGCTTGGAGTGACTGTCCGACGGGTGCGTCGTATCCGGCGTCTGCCCAGGTGTGTTCCTCGGAAATGACCTCGATGGGGGAGAGGGCACCGGTGCTGCGCGGTAGGTCCGGCCACCAGTACGACAGAATCGCCTGCGTCATGAACGATTTGGTCGAGCCGAGGGGGGAGTTGATCGCCCGGTTGAGGATCTCCGGCCCGGTACCCGTCAGGTCGACGGTCATCGTGTCACCCTTGATGGTGATCTTGCAGGCGAACTTGATCAGAATGTTTTCTTTGAGGGTCGAATCGACGAACTGGTTGAAGGTGACGGTTCCGTCCGGAAGATCCGAAATACGGCGCCGCACCTCGGCTTCCACGTTCTCGACGGTGGTGCGAAGAGTAGAGACGAATGCTTCTTCACCGACTTCGTCGATGAGGCGGTCGACGGTGTCCATCACTCTGCTGACGGCGCCCATCTTGACCTTGATGTCGGCGAGCATCAGTTTGGGGTCACGTGTCGAGTGCTGGAGGAACGTCAACAGATCGCGGCGCAGTCGCCCGCCTTCGACGATCTTGATCGGCGATGCGCGCAGCCCGTCGTCGAAGGGCGTTTCGGAGCCGGACGGCATGCCGCCGGGCTCGCAGGCACCGTTTTCACCTTCGTGGATGGTGGCCCCTACCCAGGCGATGATCCGGTCGTCTCGCATGACGGGTACCAGCATCGATTGGTCGGTGTTGTGCACCATGCCGAACCGGGAATCGTTGTGGAAGAAGCCGTCTCCGGGCCGGATCCCGACTGTCGGTTCGTCTTTCCAGTTCTTCATGATGTAGCGAATCGGGTGGTGCAACACTGCGGAGAAGGCGATGACGCCGCGGTTGGAAAGGTAGCTGACATCGCCTTCGGCTGTGTAGACGGCGACGGAGAGATCCGCCCATTTCGCGCCGGGGGCCGCGCCCATGCTTTCGCACATCTCGAAGGCCTCGTCCAGTGCGCCTGCGAGGCGTTTGCGGATGCGGTCGGCTTCGATCGGATCGGTATCCGATGTCATGCAATAGCTTTCGTGCGCTGTGCGCGGCGCGATCTGGTGATGACGCATGATGTCGGGGTCGGGTCCGAGGAAGAGGGTGGTCTCGTCCATGAACTTGTCGACCCACTGCTGCTCTTGCTCGCTGAGTTGCTGGGTCCCGTCGCGGTCGGCGGATGGCCCGGTGCCGTTGTCTAAAATCGTCATGATGCTTTCAGGCTCCTTAGAAAAAACTGTGGTTGATTCGACTGCTCGTCAGTCTTTGAGGAGCCAGACGGCGCCTTGCACGGTCGGCTCGAGTCGCCAGCCCGGTTCGACCAGGTAAGTGGTGCTTTCTGTCGTCACGATGGCGGGGCCGGCGATCACGTACGCGTGGTGGAGGGCGTTCTCGTCGTAGACCGGGGTCTGGACAGGTTCGCTGATGTCGGTGAAATGCACTTTGCGGGTGGTCACAGGTGCCGGGGTTGCGCGGTCACCGCCGGCGTCGATGGAATCGAATTTGACGACGTCGCCGTCGATGTAGGAGGCGACGCGCAAGGTCTGTACGCGGACACCGGCTTCGGGGGCCTGGGTGCCTTCGCCGTACCGTTGGCCGAAGATTTCGGCGAACGTTTTGATCAGGTACAGCACATCGGCGACACCGTTGACTCGGTTGATGTCGAAAGAGACTGCGGTGGTGACCAACTGGTTGCCGTAACGCATGTCCATCTCGAGTCGGTACTTGACGTCGCTGCGGTTGTAGCCCTGACGGACTAGGTCCTCGGCGCCTTTGGCTTCGAGCTCGCCGATGTAGGTGTTGAGCTGTTCGTACTGGTCGTAGATGGTTCGCTCGCGAGGTTCGTAGAGCACGATGTACGCGCTCCGTTCGTGGATGTGGAGGGGCTTCATGTTGCCCGCGCCCAGGGCGGAGAACACTGATGCGAACGGGGGGAAGAGGATCTTGCTGATTCCGGCCTTGGCCGCGATCCCGCAGGCGTGCAGCGGGCCGTTGCCGCCGTAGGCGAGCATGGTGTAGTCCTCGACGAGACCGCCACGTGAGCGCAGTTCCTTCTCGATGCCGATGGCCATTTGCTCGTCGACGGTGCGCTTGATGACCTTCGCAACGTCGACAGCGTCCATGTCGAGTTCGTCGGAGAGATTTTCGTCGATCGCATAGGTGGAGCGCTTCTTGTTGAGCGCGATGTAGCCGTTGGCGTAGTTCTCGGGGTCGAGGTATCCGAGCACCAAATCGGCGTCGGTGACCGTCACCTGCAAGCCGCCGCGGTCGTAGCAGGCGGGGCCGGGGTCCGAACCTGCCGATTCGGGGCCGATCTTCACCGAATTGTGGATCCGGTCGAAGGAAGCGATGGATCCGCCGCCGGCGCCGAGGGTGTTGAGGTGGATCATCGGGACCGACACCAGCCAGCGGCCGATGGTCGGCTGGAAATCGTAGTGCCGAACTCCGCCTTCGGGGACCAGGCCGATGTCGAACGATGTTCCTCCCATGTCCATCGAGACGACGTCACCGATGCCGGTGGTTTCCGCCAGGTGTTGTGCCCCACCGACTCCGGCGATCGGGCCTGAGTGGATGGTCTGGAGTGCATCGGTCGAGTTCGGCTGGGCCATGCCGCCGGAGTTGTGAATGACCAGCATCGGCTTCTCGTAACCGGAGTCACGCAGATTGCTCGACAGTTGGTTGAGCGCGTGGAACATCGTCTCGTGGAGGAAGGCGTCGACAATCGTCGATGTTGCTCGCACGTATTCGCCTTTTCGGCCCGATACCTGACTGCTGAGCAGAACGGGGATCGCGCCGAGCTGGTGCGTGGGGTATTCATCAAGGATGATTTCGAGGATCTGTTGCTCGTGGGCGGAGTTCTCGGTGGCGTTGGTCAGCGCCACGACGATGGCTTCGGCGCCGTTGTCCACCAACTCGCGAACCTGCTGACGAACATCGTCGACCATCAGTGGAACGAGGATCTCGCCGACAGCGTCGACCCGTTCCTTGACGGATCGAACCAGGTGACGCGGCACTAGAGGATCCGGTCGTTGGGCGTCTGCCATGTCACCTTGTTTGATGCCGTCGAGGCCCTCGCCGTAGCCGCGGCCACGGGAGAGGTGGATCGTGTCTTCGAATCCGTGTGTCACCAGAGCGGCAACCTTGGGGCCTTTGCCTTCGATGAGTGCGTTGGTGCCGAGGGTGGTGGCGTAGCGGACCGAGTCGACCTCGCGGAGGGCGTCGCTGCGGCTGACGCCGGCGCGTGAGCATGCCAAATCGAGTGCTTCGTTGAAGCCGAGGGCCAGGTTGTGGTGGGTGGTCAACGCCTTCGCTTCGACGTAAATGTCGTCCCAGACAAAGAAGCAGTCGCTGAATGTTCCACCGATGTCAACAGAAATGCGTTTCATGAAAGTCTCCTTCGATCCGGGGTCAGCGCTGAGCGTGTGAATGGGAGTGCGAATGCGAAGTGCGAGGTTCGGAGATGGCGTTCTCGCCGGGCCCGTAGTTGATCAGTGTTTCCGGATCGCCGTCGCGGTCGGCCCACTGCTTCTTGAGTGCGTCGATGTCCCAGATCATGTCGACGGTCGGTGGGTGTCCGGGTGGGGTGTATTCGGTTTCGATCTGCGTACCGCACCCCGGGCAATAGAATTCGAGGATGCGGCAGAACAACGGATCCGGGGCGAAGGTGTACTCGTATTTCTCCGGATCGAGAATTGAGGGGTGAATCTCGCGGGGTCTCGGTCGTAGACCAGAGTGCCTTCTTTGTAGTTCCCCCGAGCATTGCCCAGGTCGTGCTGGCAGACCCGGCAGAGCCACCGCTCGGAGTCGAGATCGATCGCAAGATATTCGGTCATGGGGATACGCATGATGTTCGTTACCTTCGTGTCGAGAAATGTCGATGTGATCGTTCGGGCGGTACCGCCGGGCCCGATTACACGGTGTCGGTCAGGATGAGGTCACCGGAATTGGAGACCTCCAGGTTCCAGCCGGTCGGGACTTGAGCTGTGAAAAACTGCCCCTCGACAATGGCCGGACCGGATGCGACCGCACCTGCGATCTGCTGATCGAGTAGATAGACAGGTAGTTCCTCGACCAGCGTGGGGGAGGTGCGGACCGATCTCGCCAGCGTCGACACCGCCGGCGTCTTCTTCTTGGGAGACCCGCCCTTGACAACCGAATGGGGGAGTTCCCGTGTCACTTTCAGTGCGAGGATGGTCGTGTTTCCCGCGGTAGAACTGACATCGAGATCATGCTCGAACTGGGTGCGCGCCGCCATCCCATCCGCGTCCTCGACTACAGAGGTCCACTCCAACGAGCACTCTGCGGTGTCGTATCCTTCTTGGAACATGTCTCGTGTTGCGCGGGAACGTAATTCGTTTCTCGCTGCGTCGATTTGCTCAGGGGTGCAGTCGGTGATGTTGGTTTCGTAGGACTGGGAGATGTCGGAGAAACTGATACCGTACGCGGAGAACACCGCGGCCAGTCTCGGGACGAGTACCCGGCGCACTCCGGCGATTCGTGCGGCATCACACGCACTCATCGGGCCGCCGCCGCCGAACGCGGCCACAGTTGTCGTCTCAGCGCTTTCGACGGAAGAGGCGAACGATTCCGATACCTTCGCCGCATAGGCCGATGCCATCTCGAGCAGGGCTTCTTCGACAGTGAGCCCCAGAGGCTCGGCGATGCTCTCAGTGATCACGGCGCGGGATCGTTCGGCGTCGAGAAACATTTCACCGTCGAGGTAGGTGTCGGGATCGAGAACACCCAAGAGCAAATTGACGTCGGTGATGGTGGCCTTCTTGCCGCCGAAACCGAAGCATGCGGGTCCGGGGGACGCGCCGACGCTTTCCGGGCTGACTACGATCCGGCCGTTCTCTACCGCAATGATGGAACTGCCCCCGACTCCTGTGGAGTGAACGTCACTGAGCTCGTACGAGACAGGAACACCGGCGATATGACCCCGGCGTTCGGTGGCGATGGCATAGTTCTTCACCGTCCCTACATCGGTGGTAGTTCCGCCTACGTCGATCATGAGCACATGGGGAAGCTCGTACGCTTGGGCAAGTGCGCGTGTGCCTTCGAGCCCTCCGCGAGGTCCGGAAGAATAGGTCTTGAGTGCCACGGACTTCGCGACCCGCGAGGACGCCCCGTCATTGCGGTAGATGAGGAGCGGGTTCTTGATCTTGTAGGTGCGTAGGCGTCGTTCGGCGCTGTAGAGGAAGCGTTCTACGGTGGGGTGGAGGAACGAGTTGATGATGCCGGACCAGATTCGGCGTGATCGAAGTTCGTCGGAGGCGAATTCCCAGCTGAAGAGAACGGGGACTGACCCGAGGAGATGTCTCGGGAAGCTCTCGAGAATGATCCGTTTGAACAGCGCCTCACGGCCTTTGGTCTTCGCCGCGAGGATCAGCCGTTCCGCACCCGCTGTCGTCAACCTGTTGATCTCCGCGACCAATGTCGTGGTCAAGGCGTCGGCATCGAGCTCGTCCGAGACCAGCGAGGTGCGGGGACCGACAAGGTCGTCTAAGAGTGATGCAGACTCTGCGTCGGTGCGCAAGGCTATAGTAAAAAGCCTGGAAGAGAATGATGGAAACAGAATGCGTACAGCAAAGAGCCTCGGAATTGCTCGATCATCGCTGTATCGAAAAATGAAAATCTATAAGATATGAAACGAAACACCTGTGGCATTAAGCCTGAATGCACCGATGTGCTGATTCAGTCGGTGCGACTTCTGTTGCGGGGCATAGTGCGGTTGTGGGCATAGATGATCACCCGATCGCATGTGTCGGAATGTGCGTTCGGTGACCGCGACATCGATGTGTTCCTCGTCGGTGAACACTGCCTCGCGTCGCGCTTTCTGCTTGACGTCGCGCGGGTCAGCAGCGCCCTTTTGATGGCGTACACCCGGGGTTGCCGGACCGGCCACGATGCCCGAGTGTGACCTGCTGGATCCGCTGCCGGCACACGGTGTGTCTCGGCGGCGAGGTGCACGACATGGAACGGGTCCATCACCCTCTTGGCCTGCGGTAATACGTCCTTCGCGGCGGAGTGGTAGCCTGTGAACTCGTCCATCGAGACGACCTTCACCCGGTCCCGAAACGCCTGATCACGATCACGGTCACGAAGCTCGGATTACCCTGCCCGCGAACGTGTTTCCGCTTGTGCTCGTCCGCACCCAAAGGCTCGCACCCTGTCGAGGTGACCGGACTGGTCGTAGACCACATGCCGGACCGTGGACAGAGCCGGGAAGTT
>NZ_LVCT01000533.1:0-4924 GCF_001647205.1 Rhodococcus sp. EPR-134 | reverse complement strand
GACCACGGGGAGAGTGCGGGTGACGTGGTCGCGGAGCCGACCGGGCTGGCCGCACGTTGGGCAGGTCGGGTCGTGTTCGACGGGCCGGCAGTCGATGTGGGTGAGGTGTTCTGCGACGGCGGCGCCGGTGATAGTGACGCCGAGTTCGACGGTTCTGCAGATGGTGTCGGCGACAAGGTTAGTAGTCTGGTCCATGGGTCCTGTGATGTGTTCGGATTCGGGCTCGGAACCTTCCTCCTCGTATCCCAGGACCCTCTACATCTTTTGCCTCACTTGATCACCGGTGGATCGACTCATGCACTCCAGATCCGGAAGAGCCAGATTCTCTCGTGTGGTAACGGTGCATGGAGGACCTCTGTGTCAGGTATCGCCCCAGTGACAAAGGAAAGTCGGGCGGGGTGAGAATGGAGTAAGGCAATGAGCGCTCAAGAGAGCGGCGCGGCGACTCGAACGCGAAACAAGAACTACAACCTGATCCGCTTCGTCGAAGCGTCGTTGAGCAAAGCATTGTGTATGCAGACCTCCATCGAGGATACCGAGCGTGACGGGTACCCTTAAGTGGCAGGTCTGTTCCGCAAAGCTCAAAGCGAGGCCGCCCCGAGTAGAAGTTGCTTCTCGACAGGCTCGCTCTGTCGGTCACGTGAGGTTCGTTCATTATCGGTTCGTCTGGGTCGAAGGGCGTCGTGGGAAGATCTCCTTGATGGGCGCGCGCGGCCTCGTCGCCGGTATCGATATCGTTCGTCCCAACGACACTTACCCAAAAGAATTTCAGAATGAGGAAGACCACGCCGAGTAGTTGCGGTGATACCTCACCGATAGCTCCCTGCCACGGACCCGGTACGCGAGCACCAGTTGGTCCATCTACCTCAGAGCGAGAGAAGGCGCTTCATAGCGCATTCGATCGGTGCGGGTGAGCCTGGCTGTACTTCAGGGGATCTTTCGATCTCCTGAACCTGCCACCGTGGCCGGGCCTAAACGCGGCGCAAATCTGTACGGGTTGCTCTTGTTTAACCCTCTGGGGCGGCCATGATCGTGGGTTTGTCAGGCGCGGGCACGGGTGCCTACTGTTCTTGTCCGTCCAGTTCCGGGTTCGCTTCGAGTGGTTCGAAGTATCGGGGGTTGGGGTTGGTGAGGGCTCTGACGATGTCGCCGCATCCGAGAACGCGGGCAGGCGGTCCTTGGTAGATCATTTCCTCTGTTCCGATGTAGCGAAAGCGCATGACGGGCTCCTGCAGGTGAAGTGTTCGGGATGATCTGGCGGGGTGACTGCGATACGGTCCGGAGTCTGTCGAGTTGTGCGGTGTCGGAACGAACTTCGGTGTAATACCCTGCGCAGGGTCACGGCTTTTCGTGCGGCCACTACTGCGGGTCGAGGTGGTGCTGTTCCGTGGCGGTGCACCGGTGGTCGGGTTCTCATCGCTGGAGCCTGGTGTGAAGCGCGGAGACCGTGATAGCTGCTCCGACGTGCTCGGAGACCGTTCGCACGAGGGTGCGATCGGTGATGTCCGGTAGGAAGCGGTGCGCGGCGGTGCGCGAGTGCAGAGCGCGTGCCGATGCGGCGATCAGATTCGGGGTCATCATGGTGATGCGGTGACCGCAGCCTGCACTGAGCAGGCCCGCGAGCGGCAACGACGAGTATTCGAAGGGATCTGCTGGCGGGCGAATGCACCGAAGAGGTGAGATCGATTGCTCGGTGGTGGACAAGTCGATCAACACATCGCACTGTTCGATGATCCGGCGGGTGTCCTCGCGTGTTGAGTTGGTGGTATCGATGTCGGTGACGGTGCCGATGCCGCACTGGGTCAGCACATCTTCGAGTAGTGGCGCGTGCCGGGACTGCGAAATGTAGACAGTCGCCATCCACGGCCACACGCCTTGCCTGTCGAGGGCGGTCAGCGTCAGGGCCGCGAGTGACGCGGTCATGGTCTCGTTGTCCGCGATGACGAGGGGGCCGTGATGTGCAGCCACTTCGTGCTGAACGATCGCGGTCCCGTAGGGCGGCAGTCCGATCAGGAATACGGTCTCGACGTGATCCGGGAGCGCGAGAATGGTTTCGACCAACCGCGGAACGTCGTTGAACGAGAGTGCGGTGTGCTCCGCGCGTAGTGCGGTGCGGTAGCGGATGAGCGCGGCGTATCCCTCACCCCAGGTCCTGCGGTTGCGGTGCAATCTACGCAGGAGACTCCACATCGGATCTGTCGTGATCACAACAACTTTCCCGCCGGCCGGCAGCATCGGATTCGTGGCGTGTTGTCGGTTGGGTGCGTCGAGGTCGGGGTGATCAGCGGTCATGTTGTCCTGAGGTGGTGTGTTCTCGCCGCGTGCGGACAGTCGCTCGCTGCGGCAGGGAAGGTGCCGGTCCGTCATGGCTGCTGCGGCAAGGGCCGGCCGTGGAGGAAAGCGATCAACAGAGCGTTGACCTCCTCGGGTCGCTCGAGGTAGCCGAAGTGACCGCACTGGGCGATTTGTTCGTATCGGGCACCGGGGATGGCTGCGGCGACTTCGATGCCCTGCGCCGGCGGGGTCAAGCGGTCGTCACCGAATCCGATGACGGGGGTCGGTGCTTGGATCGCGGCGAGATCGGTCAGTCGATTGTGGGATCGATCCATCGCGGTCTGGGCGCGGACACCGGCAGAGGTGGTGGTGGGGGCGGAGTATTCGAAGATGTCGAGCCATTCCTGGGCCTTCTGCGGATCGGCGAGGGTGTGCGGGGAGAGGTTCAGCACCGCGCTGATGGCCGCGGTGTAGGAAGGGGGCAAGTCGATCCCTGCCTGGTGGAGGGCCTTTTGTCCGCGGTTGAGGGCGGCTTCGACGGGGTGTGGTCGGCCGGTGGCGGCGAGCATGATCGCTTTGGCGAGCAGTTCGGGGCGGGTGATCGCCAGCTCTTGTACTACTCGTGAGCCCAGTGATGTGCCGATCACGTGGGCGGGTCCGCCGAGATGTTCGATCAGTGCCGCTGCGTCGGCGGCGAGGTCGGCGATGCTCATCCCGTCGATTCCGGCCATGCTCGAGATTCCGCGGTTGTCCATCGTGACGACTTCGAAGCCGGCTTTCACCAGTGCAGGAACCTGGTAGGTGTTCCATACTCGGCCGGGGCTGCCGGCTCCCATGATCAGCAGTACACGCGGGCCGGAGCCGGTGACGACGTAGTTGACGGGAACATGGTTGAGGGTGACGGTCGGCATGGGTCCTGTTTTCGTGAGGTGGGTCAAGGGCGAGCGAAGACGAGAGCGGTGTTGTGTCCTCCGAAGCCGAAGGAATTGTTGACGGCATAGTCGACGGGGCCGATGCGCGGCGCTGTCGTGACCACGTCGAGGTCGATCCTCGGGTCGAGCGTGTCGAGGTTGAGTGTGGGGGGAATGACGCCGTCGCGGACGGCGAGGACGGTGAGAACCGCTTCGAGCGCTCCGACGGCTCCGACGGAGTGCCCGAGGGCAGATTTCGGGGCGTAGATCGCCGCGTGTGTGCCGACCGCTGTGGTGATGGCCTGTGCTTCGGCGATGTCGCCGGCCGGGGTGGCGGTGGCGTGGGCATTGACGTGGGTGATGTCGGCGGGTGTCAGCCCGGCTCGCTGAATGGCGTGGGTCATCGCGCGAGCGGCTCCGCGGCCGGTGGGGTCGGGAGCGACAAGATGGTAACCGTCGGAGGTGGTACCGCAGCCGAGCAGACGCGCATGGATCGTCGCACCGCGTGCGAGGGCATGCGTCTCGGTTTCGAGGACCATCAGCGCTCCGGCCTCGCCGAAGACGAAACCGTCCCGGTCCTTGTCGAACGGACGCGACGCACCGGCAGGGTCGGCATTGTTCGAGCTCAGCGCGCGCATCGTGGCGAAGCTGGCGATGGAAAACGAATCGATGCGGCCTTCGACTCCGCCGGCGACGACCATGTCGGCGTCACCCATCGCAATCATCCGGTAAGCCTGCGCGATGGCTTCCGCGCCTGACGAGCATGCCGACACCGGGGTCATCACCCCGCCGCGGGCGCCGAGTTCGAGGCCCACCGTCGCGGAGGGGCGGTTGGGCATGACCATCTGCACTGCGAAGGGGGACACTTTGCGGTAGCCGCCGGTTCTGAGCCGGTCGACCGCATCGATCAGGGTGTCGCCGCCTCCGAGTCCGGTGCCGATGACCACAGCCAGACGATCCCTGTCGACGTCGGGTGAGCCCGCGTCGATCCATGCCGTGCGAGCGAGTGTCAACGCGACCCGCGCCGGCCAACTCATCCGCCGGATCTCCACCCGGGTGAGGGCATCGTCCGGAGAGACCTTCAAGTGACCGCCGATACGGACCGGCAGGTCGAATTCCTCGACGAACGAATCGTCGAGAAGACCGATTCCGCTCTCTCCCGCGAGGAGCGCCCTCCATGTGCCGGCGACGTCCCCGGCGACCGATGTGGTCGCTGCGAGGCTGGTGACGACGACGTTGGGTGCGCGGCCGAGCCAGGAGCGTGCCTCGGTGGTGCTCACCTGTCGCTGCTCGGCGCGGCGAGTTCGAGCGCTGCCGCAGCTTCGAGGGTGTGGATGTAGTCCACGACGTCGCCGACCGTGCGCAGACCCATCAGATCCTCGTCGGGAATTTTCACGCTGTACTTGTCTTCGGTCTGTACCGCGATTTCCACCATGGACAGTGAGTCGATACCGAGATCGTCGACGAAGGACGTGCCGATACCGATTTCGGACGGTTCGATTCCGGTGACCTCTTCGACGATCTGTGCGAGCTCGGTGACGATGGTTTCCTGCGTGCTGGCCATCAATGACGTCCCTTCGAATGAACGGGTGGTGTTCGGCTTCTGGTGCTCTCGGACAGGTAGGGCTAAGCTCACGCCATCTTGCCATAATATCTAGTTAAGAAGATTAGCAAGTAGCTGTGGTCAGGGATGCTTGCGACTCTCGGTGACCAACTCGGTCGCATGGGTTTGGTGAGCT
>NZ_LVCT01000532.1:0-2428 GCF_001647205.1 Rhodococcus sp. EPR-134 | reverse complement strand
GGTCGCCGGTGGCGTCGAATCCATGAGCAGGGTTCCGATGGGATCCTCGTCCGGCGGGATGAATCCCCTGGGAGATTGGTTCTTGGCGCGCTATCACGGCGTCGCCCCCTCGCAAGGGGTCGGTGCGGAAATGATCGCCGAGCAGTGGGGTCTGTCGCGCCGTCAATGTGACGCTTTCGCGCTCGCCTCGCATGCGAAAGCCGCGCACGCGCAAGACGACGGATGCTTCGACGACCAGATCCTGCCGATCGTGCTCGCCAACGGCACCAAGATCGCCCGCGACGAGGGGATCCGCCGCGGCGGAACGCCGGAAACCCTGGCCGGGATCAAGACCGCGTTCTCCGACACCGGGGTGGTGACGGCGGGAAACAGTTCCCAGATTTCCGACGGTTCGGCCGCACTGTTGATGATGACCAGCGAGAAGGCCACGCAGTTGGGGCTGACACCGATCGTTCGAGTCCATACTGCCGTCCTGGCGGGCGCCGATCCGGTGATCATGCTGACCGCACCGATTCCGGCCACGGAGAAAGCCTTGTGGCGCAGCGGTTTGACGTTGTCCGATATCGGAGTTTTCGAGGTCAACGAAGCCTTTGCCACGGTGCCCCTTGCCTGGCTGGCCGAAACAGGGGCAGACCCGAAGCGGCTCAATCCGCACGGCGGAGCGATCGCATTAGGGCATCCCCTCGGTGGTAGTGGTGCACGCTTGATGACGACGATGATCCATCACATGCGAAACACACGAACGCGTTACGGATTGCAGACCATGTGTGAGGGCGGTGGGCAAGCGAACGCCACCATCCTCGAACTTCTCTGATCCAGTCGTATCCACGGCGGTGATCCTCGCCGAGCCTCTCAAGCGAGGATCACCCGAGCCGTCCCGACGTTCAGTGGGGGTATGTGAGCGGTGAAACGGGATAGAGGAGAGAGGAATACGAACATCAGACACGTCATCCGTCGTACGGTATTCGTCACGATATCGACCGCGGCGTTGGCGGCGCCGGCGGTGAAATTTCCTCCTCTGGTCCTGGTCTACGTCATCAGCGGTTCGCTACTGTTCTTCTCGCGATACCTCGACGACGATACCGACGCGCGCTCACTCGACAAGCGTGATTCCGGAACGGGAAAAGACCGTACCGACCGGACAACCACGTTCGTCGCCGTGCGCGAAAATCTTCGAAGACAATCTGGCGCACACATTTCGTCGGTGAGTATCTGTGACGGCGAATCTCCCAGACCGGACTCGTATCGACACGACCCGATGTGCCAACGCACGGAATGCGGCGGGCTAGATGCCGGTGACGACAATGCCTATCGCCGCGACAGCGATCATCACAAACCCGAAACACGCGAGCACCCACCGCCGACAGCGCCGGTATGGCGATGCCGTGCAAGCCAGAGCAGCGTAGGGCGCGGCAACTGCGAGGCCCAGGACCGCGAGAACGGCGAAGACCACATGTACCCGGATCATGGACACGAGAATTCCTCACCGCGCCGTAGCCTCGCCTGGGTTGTCATGCTTTCTTGACGAACTCGGATTTCAGTTGCATCGACCCGATTCCGGCGATTTTGCATTCGATATTGTGGTTGTCGGCACCGTCGACCAGGCGTATGTTACGCACCTTGGTTCCAGCTTTTATTCCTGTCGGACTGCCTTTGACTTTCAAGTTCTTCACAACGGTGACCGCGTCCCCGTCGGAAAGCTCATTTCCGACGGAGTCGACAACGATGGACCGGTCGACAATCTGCGATCCCTGGTGAGATATCCATTCGTGAGCACATTCGGGGCACACGCAGTGCGCCCCCATCTCGTAACTGTATTCGCTGGAGCATTGTGGGCACGGCGGCAGTGCATTGTTCACGGGGGCCATCCTCTTCCTTGTTCGGCATACTGATTCTTCGATTCGTGACACGTCTCGCCGGGTTCACGGCGCTGAGGCAGAGTCGACGTGCCCGCCACCGGCCGCGATACACCGACGAAACCTTGCCCGGGTTCTGGTGACTCGTCGGCCGTGCACACGTGGACGCTTACGCCTTGGGGACGCGGATGATGAGTGCGTCGCCTTGTCCGCCGCCGCCGCAGAGTGCGGCTGCGCCGATGCCGCCGCCGCGGCGTTGCAGTTCGAGGGCGAGGTGCAGGGCGATGCGGGCGCCGGACATGCCGAGGGGGTGTCCGACGGCGATGGCGCCGCCGTTGACGTTGACCTTGGCGGGGTCGAGGCCGAGTTCGCGGGTGGAGGCGATCCCGACGGCGGCGAACGCTTCGTTGATTTCGACGAGGTCGAGGTCGGTGGGGTCGATGCCTTCCTTGGCGCAGGCCTTGGCGATGGCGCGGGCGGGTTGGGACTGGAGGGTGGAGTCGGGTCCGGCGACGACGCCGTGGGCGCCGATTTCCGCGATCCAGGTCAGGCCGAGTTCTTCGGCTTTGGTT
>NZ_LVCT01000531.1:0-7459 GCF_001647205.1 Rhodococcus sp. EPR-134 | reverse complement strand
CATGGGATCAAGTGTTTCGGTCATCGTCGATCCTTCCCGCCAAGCTCAGCTCGGCGTGTTGAATCAAGGACCGGATCCACCGTTATTCAGACAGTCCCCATCTGCCATCGTCGACAACTATTGGGAGACAGCACCTCTCTTGAGTGCGGGTATCGCAGTCGCTGTACTCGGAGTAGTTAACGGCCTACCGAGTTTGATTGTCACCCTGATGCACAATCGACGGCCGCAACAGGGTTGAAGTTTTCGATTATGTTTTGTGGAAGGGTGCTTGCATGGCAACACAACCGCATGGCCAGTCCATAACCCCGGCGTGGAAAGTATTCACGGCCATCGGTTTTGCAGGTGTTGTGGGCGCTGCCGTGACGTACTTCCGAGACGGGTGCACTTTGGCGATCATTGGCGGGATGGTCATCCTCGCGATTGGTCTGCCGCTTACTGTCTGGTCCATCCTGCGAATGCTGCGTGAGAATCGAGGACATCGCCTTCATTGGTGGAGAACACCGCCGGTCAATCCGAGGAACGTCGACCTGTCTCGTGCTGTCGGCATTCCGACTACAATTTTCGGTGCACTGACCATCTGGCTGAATACAGCAGGTTCGGCGCCGTGGTGGTTGGCAGCAATCTTTACCGCCATTCTGATCGCGCTCTTCGGAGTAACCGTTGCCGTTCACAATATTCGCCTCAGTCAGCGAACCTGAGCTAGCCTTCCGCGCATGCCGGTTTCCGCGAGTGTCCGTGCGCGCCTTCGCTCCCACTTGCATCCAGACGACGAGATCCACTACGCGTTTCCAGCAGACGTTCTGATGAGCGCGAAACCGACGAAGAATATGTTGCAGTCGTGAACGCTGCCGACGCGGAGATCACGTCACCGCAGGACTTTCCACGAGATCCGTTGCCGAACCTTTGAAGGCACAAACAAAAAGGCAGTTTCTCATCTCTGAGAAACTGCCTTTTTGATCTAACTTCGGTCGGGCTGACAGGATTTGAACCTGCGACCACTTGACCCCCAGTCAAGTGCGCTACCAAGCTGCGCCACAGCCCGTCCCACGCCCTTGTTTCGGGCGCTTGGAAAGATTACATCAGGGACGGGCCGAAGTACCAATCGGCTGGTCAGAGCCGTTTCAGTACCGAATTGGACGCAGAATCAGCGGCCCTTACGATCACGCTTCTCGCGCACTCGGACGGATACGCGGATCGGGCTGCCGTCGAAGTTGAACTCTTCACGCAGACGCCGCTCGATGAAGCGGCGGTAGCCGGCCTCGAGGAAGCCCGTGGTGAAGAGAACGAATGTCGGCGGGCGTGTGCTTGCCTGCGTCGCGAACATGATGCGAGGAAGGCCACCACCACGCATCGGAGGCGGCGTTGCTGCCACAACTTCCTTGAGCCAGGTGTTCAGGCGACCCGTGGGGATGCGCTTGTCCCAGGACTCGAGAGCCGTGTCGAGAGCCGGCACGAGCTTCGCCACGGCGCGACCGGTGTGGGCGGAGATGTTGACTCGCTGAGCCCACGGAACGCGGACCAGATCGCGGTCCACTTCCTTGTCCAGCATGAGTCGACGGTCCTCGTCCACGAGGTCCCACTTGTTGAATGCGATCACCAATGCACGACCCGTGTCGGCCACCATGCTCAGAACACGCAGGTCCTGCTCGGTGATCGGCTCGTGTGCGTCGATGAGCAGGATCGCGACCTCAGCGGCCTCGATCGCGCTCTTCGTACGCAGCGACGCATAGAACTCGGCACCGCTGGCATGGCTGACACGCTTGCGCAGACCAGCCGTGTCGACGAAACGCCAAGGGCGCCCGCCGAGTTCGACGATGGAGTCGACGGGATCGACGGTGGTGCCGGCAACATTGTGCACGACGGACCGCTCGTCACCGGACAGCTTGTTGAGCAAGCTGGACTTTCCGACATTCGGCTTTCCGACGAGAGCAACACGACGCGGACCGCCGCCGGGGATACCTTCACGCGGGGTTTCCGGCAGCTTCTCGAGAACCTCGTCGAGCAGGTCGCCGGTGCCGCGGCCGTGGGTCGCACTCACGGAGTACGGCTGACCGAGGCCCAAGGACCACAGCGCTGCAACCTCGGACTCGGTGCGTCCGTCGTCCACCTTGTTGGCAACGAGGATGACCGGAGTCTTCGAGCGGCGAAGCACCCGAGCCACAGCTTCGTCCGTCGCCGTAGCGCCGACAACGGCGTCGACGACCAGGAGAATGGCGTCAGCCGTTCCCATGGCTAACTCGGCCTGCCGGGCAACGGCCTGCTGAAGACCCTTTGCGTCGGGCTCCCATCCGCCGGTGTCCTGGACGAGGAAGCGTCGTCCGACCCAGTTCGCTTCGTAGGAGACGCGGTCACGGGTAACGCCGGGGATGTCCTCGACTACCGCTTCACGACGGCCGATGATGCGGTTGACGAGCGTCGACTTGCCGACGTTCGGTCGACCGACAACAGCCAAGGTCGGGACGGCAATGTGCGCTTCGCCTTCGCCGTCCGCTTCGAGATCGGCGTAATCCCACTCCGATTCCTCGGACCAAGTTCCGTCACCGGCATATTCGGTTACCAGATCGTCGCTCACTGCACTGCTCCAGTTCTGTCGCTGACCACCAACAGCAACTTGGCGATCACATCTTCAATTCCCAATTCGCTCGTATCCACCAGAATGGAGTCGTCGGCAGGGCGCAACGGCGACACTGCCCGAGTCGAATCGAGATGGTCACGGCGCTGCACATCAGCCAGCACCGCTTCGTAATTGTCTTCACGGCCTTGGCCGATGTTCTGCGTATTGCGCCGTGCCGCACGGGTTTCCGCCGATGCGGTCAAGAAGATCTTGACGTCTGCATCGGGGAGTACGACGGTTCCGATGTCGCGACCTTCCACGACGATCCGGTCTGCGCTTGCCGCCAACTCACGCTGAGTGGCGACCAGCAGGTCGCGAACTTCGGGTACGGCCGACACTGCGGAGACAGCCTTGGTGACCGCGTCGCCGCGGATCTCCTCGCTGACGTCCGCGCCGTCGAGATGCACCTGCTCGCTGCTCGGATCGGTACCGATGGACCATGGCAACGCCGCAACGGCAGCCGTGATCGCGGCGGAATCCGCCAGATCGATTCCCTGACGCAGCACGTGCAGGGTCGCGATCCGGTAGATGGCTCCGGTGTCGAGGTAGCGAGCGCCCAAACGCTGCGCCAACGCGCGAGAGACGCTGGACTTGCCGGTTCCGGACGGTCCGTCCATAGCGACTACCAGCGGCATGGACGAATCGGTCACAGGCCGACCGCCTCGTACAGTCCACCGACCTCGCTACGTCCGAGGACGCGCTGCGTTCCCGGACGCTGATCGCCGAGAGCGACAACTCCGACGTTGGTGCGTACCAGGCGGACAACGGGGTGACCGACGGCATCGAGGAGGCGACGCACGATGTGCTTACGGCCCTCGTGCAGTACGAGCTTGACGAGCGTCTTGCCCTCGTTGATCTCGAGCACGGTGAACGCGTCCACCTTGGCCGGACCGTCATCGAGAGTGACACCGTCACGCAGCTGCTTGCCGGTGCTGCGCTCGACAACGCCGTGAACCGTGGCGAGGTACGTCTTCGGAACCTCGAACGACGGGTGCATCAGGCGGTGAGCCAAGTCACCGTCGTTGGTGAAGAGAAGCAAGCCTTCGGTGTCGGCGTCGAGACGGCCGACGTGGAAGAGCCGCTGACCCGACTGAACGCGCTCGGAGACGATGTCACCGACACACGGACGACCGAGATCGTCGGACATGGTGCACTGCCAGCCACGCGGCTTGTTCATCGCGAGGTAAACGAGGTCCTTCTGCACGACGACGCGGACGCCGTCGACACGAACCACTGCGTTCTCGGGGTCGACACGCAGACCCTGTTCGACGACGATGCGACCGTCGACCTCGACGCGCCCCTGGTCGATCAGTTCTTCAGCTGCACGGCGTGATGCGACGCCGGCCTGAGCCAGCACCTTCTGCAAGCGGACGCCGTCGCCCTTCGGCGGGCCGTCGTGCTTGGTGATCTCGGCATGCTGGTGACGTGCCGGCTTGGCGTTGGAGACCAACGGGTTCTGAGAGACGACGCGCTGCGGCTTCTCGGTCTTCGGCTTGCCTCGCTTGTTTGTCGCCGGCGGTGTGGGAGCTGCCGGGCGCTTGCGCGGAGGTCCGTCGAACTTGGACCCACGAGGTGCGTTCGACCATGCGCCGCCGCGAGGAGCGTCGGGGCGTGCGCCGCGCTGATCGTCACTACGACGGTCAGCGCCGCCACGCGGTGCGCGACGGGCGTCGACGTGGGGGGTACGGCGGTCATCGCTGCGGGGTCCGCGGCGATCGTCCGTGCGCGGGCCGCGCCGATCGTCGTTGTAGCCACCACGACGGTCGTCCGTACGTGCAGGGCGACGGTCATCACTGCGCGGAGGGCGACGGTCATCATTGAATCCACCACGACGGTCGTCCGTGCGGGGACGGTCGGATCCGGCGTTGCGGTCGTATCCGGAGGTACTGCGGGAAGTGTTGCTGCGTCCACCACGGGGCGCTTCGCTACGTGCGCCGCGGGGGGCGTCGCTGCGACCACCACGGGGGGCATCGCTGCGTGCGCCGCGGTTGTCGCGGGAGTTGTTACGGTCCGGTGTGCCATCTCGGCGAGCGGGATTGTTCACTTTTTTCCTGTCAGTTTTCTACTGTTTCCCGAGCGTGGTCGGGTCTTTCTCGGTGCTGACGAGCGCCGGAATTCCGGTCAGTCGTCGACTTCGGTGTCCACTACGTCAGCGGGCACGTCTGCCTTGTTCATTCTCGCAAATCGCGGATCGGATTCCAGGCTTTCGCTGATGTCGTCGATGAGATCGACATCAGGCAAGAGCGGGGCCAACTCCGGGAGCTCGCTGAGCGAGGCCAGGCCGAGCCGTTCGAGGAACAGTTCGGTCGTGGAGTACCGTGTCGCGTTGGTGTCCGGGTCAGGCCCGGCTTCCGCGATCAGTCCGCGGGCAAGGAGGGTGCGTACCACCCCGTCCACGTTGACGCCTCGTACCGCACTGATCCGCGCACGAGTCAACGGTTGACGGTATGCGACTACGGCCAAAGTTTCCAATGCCGCCCTGGTCAATTTGGTGCGTGCGCCGTCCAATAGCAGCTTTTCCACGTACGGGGCAAACTCTTGTCGCGTGTACAGACGCCATCCGTCGCCCGCGTAGCGAAGGTCCATTCCGCTGCCGCGAGCGGTCAATGCGGCTGACATCGACGTCAGGCGTTCTTCGACTCGTTCCGGCGCGGTTCCGGTGACAGATGCGAGTTGGTTCACTTCGGCCGGCGAATCCACGACAAGCAGCAGCGCCTCCAGCACTGCGTCGAGTTGATCGTCGTCGAGTTCGAAATCGGGGGCGGAATCTTCGGACTCCGAGGCGTGTTCGGTAGGCTCGATCATCTCGTCTAGCTGCGAAGACTCTGGTTCCGTCGGCTCGGCGTTCATCCGTAGTCCTCCTCTGTGACCGGCGCGGCCGGGTCGTCTCCGGTCCAACTCACCATCAGCGGTCCGAGTGCTTCGGGTTGCTCGAACACGATGACCTGCCGGCGATACAGCTCGAGCAACGCGAGAAATCTTGCGACTATCTCGACGGTGATCTCACACTCGGCAACGAGGTCCCCGAAGGGTGTCCACTCCCCTATGCCTCGCTCGCGCAGCAACTCGAGAATTCGCTCAGCCTGCTCGGGTATCGAGATATTGGACACATGGAGGTGATCGAGGCCCACCGTCGGCACCGGACGCGGTGTGAACACCGTCGCCGCGATCTCCGCAAAACGCTGAGGATCGACGCCCAACAACACCTCGGGCAGGAGTTCGGTGAACTGATCCTCGACGGCAACCGAGCGCGGATAGCGCCGCAGCGCTGCTTCCTCCAACTCACCGAACAGCGCCGCAACTTGTTTGTACGCCCGGTACTGCAGCAGTCGCGCGAAGAGAAGGTCGCGGGCTTCGAGAAGCGCCAGATCCTCCGCGTCCTCGACCTGCCCGGCGGGCAACAGCCTTGCCGCTTTCAGGTCCAGAAGAGTGGCTGCGACGACCAGAAACTCTGTTGTCTGATCGAGGCCCATCGCACTGCCGAGTTCCTTGGTGTATGCGATGAAATCGTCAGTGACGGTGTGCAGGGCGACTTCGGTGACATCGAGCTGTCGTTGATTGATCAGGTTCAACAGCAGATCGAACGGGCCTTCGAAGTTCCGGAGAGTGACTCGGAAACCGGCAGCCTTGGCTGCGGTCTGAGCGTCGGTCGGCACGTTCGGGTCGATCGAATCCGGCTCGACTTCGACCGAATCTTCTTGCGATGCAATCAGTTCCACTAACGACCAGACCGGTGAATGACCTCGCGGGCCAATGCTCGATATGCCTCGGCCCCAGCCGATTTCGGCGCCCACGTCGTGATCGGCTCACCGGCGACGCTGGTTTCGGGGAATCGGACGGTGCGGTTGATCACCGTGTCGTAGACGACGTCGCCGAACACCTCGACGACTCGCGCCATCACCTCACGAGCGTGCAGAGTCCGGGCGTCGAACATCGTGACGACGATACCGGCCAACTCGAGCTTGGGATTGAGACGATCGTGCACCTTTTCGACGGTGTCGTTGAGGAGTGCCAGGCCGCGCAGGCTGAAGTACTCGCATTCCATCGGAATGATGACCGAATCGGCGCAAGCCAGCGCATTCACCGTGAGCAGGCCAAGCGACGGCTGGCAGTCGATGAGCACGTAGTCGTACCGATCGAGAACAGGGTGCAACACGCGCCCCAAGGTCTGCTCACGTCCGACCTCGGTGACCAATTGGATCTCGGCGGCCGAAAGGTCGATGTTGCTGGGCAGCAGGTCGAGGCCGTCGACCCGAGTGCGCATCAACACATCGTCGATGGACACACGCGGTTCGACCAGAAGGTTATGGACGGTCAGTTCCAGGTCGTGATGCTGGACGCCCAGTCCAGCAGACAACGCGCCTTGGGGATCGAGATCCACCAGGAGCACTCGGCGACCGTATTCGGCCAACGACGCACCCAGGTTGATGGTCGACGTCGTCTTGCCGACGCCGCCCTTCTGGTTGCACATCGCGATGATCATCGCGGGTCCGTGGTGCGCCAACGGTGTCGGTTGGGGTACCTCGCGGACCGGTCGACCTGTCGGGCCGAGTTCTTCCGCGGAAACGGTGAGGGTTTCCGCAGGTGGAGAGGCTACTGGCGTCGTATCTATTTCGAACATCGCCTCTGGTTCGGAGGGTACAGCTGGTGCTGATTCGTTCACGCGCTCGAAGAGTTGGGCATTGACATGCGGCGGCGCGGACTCCGCCGCTGGTGGCTGCGATGTCGACACGGTCCGATGCTCCCCTACTCTTTCGGCGGTTGCTCTCGGCGCCGGCAAACCCCCGAAACTGCGGTGGAGGCCGCTCGCGCTCCTTGAACGCTACCGCCTACATCACCGAATGG
>NZ_LVCT01000530.1:0-5829 GCF_001647205.1 Rhodococcus sp. EPR-134 | reverse complement strand
ATCTGCGTCGTGGTTACCGAAGCGTGACCGAGAAGTTCCTGCACGACGCGTACGTCCGCGCCGCCGTCGAGCAGGTGTGTGGCAAACGAGTGCCTGAGCGTATGGGGTGAGACGTCCGCCTTGATCCCGGCCGACGCGGCCGCGTCCTGAAGAATCTGCCATGCACTCTGACGCGAGAGGCGTCCACCGCGCGCGTTGAGAAAGAGGGCAGGAACACCGCGCGTCGCCAGGCTGGGGCGCCCGCGGACGAGATACGCGTCGACGGCGGCGATCGCCGGCCTGCCGACGGGGACGATCCGCTGCTTGCCGCCCTTGCCCTTGAGCAGCACGGAACGAGTTTCGGTATCGATGTCGTCGACGTCCAGATCGATCGCCTCGGTGATTCGCGCTCCGGTCGAGTACAGGAGCTCGAGCAGAGCGCGATCCCGCAGGTCGCGGGGCCCGTCACCGGCCGCACCGCCACCCGAAGCGTCGAGCAGGGCGATCACGTCGTCGAGAGGCAGGGCCTTGGGCAGCTTGCGTCCGGGCGTCGGCGGCTTGACCGTTCGGGCCACGTCGACGCTGACCAGACCTTCGGCGGCGGAAAACTTGTGGAATCCGCGAACCGCGATCACGGTGCGTGCTGCCGAACTGGCCGCCAATGGTACGACGCCGGAATCTTTGTCACCCAGGCGCAGATGTGTCACGAATTCGGTGACGTCGTTCTCCGTCACGCCCGCGACGTCGTCGATGCCGCGTCCGTGCAGGTACTCCGCGTACCGATTCAGGTCGCGGCGATAGGAAAGTAGAGTATTGCGCGCAGATCCTCGCTCGACCGCTAGATGGTCGAGATACGAGTCCACCTGTCGGGCAAGCACTTCAGGCTCGCGACTTGCGTTCTCCGAATGCGCGAGGACGATCGGGCCACGGTGCGTCGGCGGGGCGTAGCGGCTTTCCCGTCGCGCGTGCGGTGGCGATCGCGAGAATGCCTGATACCGCTGTGGCATTAACGATGTCGCCGCGTAGCGCCATGTCGACGGCGTCGGCGAGCGGAACCCGCGAAATCTCGAGATCGGCTTCTTCGTGTTCGGGATCGTCGCGCTCCACCTCGTGCAACCCCTCGGCGAGGAAGACGCGAACCGCCTCGTCCGTGAACCCGGGTGAGAGAGCGACATCGACCAGCACCGACCATCGATCGGCGCCGAGTCCGGTTTCTTCGCCCAGCTCGCGCGCTGCAGCCTCGACCGGGCTCTCCCCCGGAGCGTCGAGCAGACCGGCAGGAATTTCCCACAACCGGTGCCCGAGCGGGTGACGGTACTGGTGAATCAGCACCAGGTTGTCGTGCTCGTCCAGTGCCACGACGGCAACGGCGCCGTGATGCTCGACGACTTCCCGATCGGCACGCTGACCACCAGGCATCGCAACGGTGTCGACGCGCAACGCGATGATCGCGCCGGTGTAGACCGTCTTGGAGCCGAGGGTGTCGAATTCGTGCCGACCGGGATCGCTCATGTGTGGCTAGACCTTTTCCACGTTCTCGACTGCAGCGTCGAGCGCTGTCTCGGTGGCAGCGGTGTCGATCTTCTCGTCACCGTGGACGTCGACGGGCAGGCGCTCTTCGAGCTTGTACGTCAACGCTGCTTCGACGAAGGCCGCGAACAGCGGGTGCGGGCGCGTCGGACGGCTCTTGAGCTCCGGGTGTGCCTGGGTGGCAACGAAGAACGGATGCTGCTCACGCGGGTACTCGACGAACTCGACCAGGTGGCCGTCCGGCGAGGTTCCGCTGAACTGCAAGCCGGACTTGGCAATCCGATCGCGGTAGGTGTTGTTGACCTCGTAGCGGTGACGGTGACGCTCGGAGACGTCCTCGGTTCCGTAGGCCTGAGCGACGACGGAACCCTTGGTCAGCACGGCCGGGTAAGCACCCAGACGCATGGTGCCACCGAGGTCGGCGTCACCGGCGATGACGTCTTCCTGATCAGCCATCGTGGAGATGACCGGGTGCTTGGTGTCCGGCTCGAACTCGGCCGAGTTGGCATCGTCGAGGCCGACGCTACGAGCAGCTTCGATGACGACGCACTGCAGACCCAGGCACAGACCCAGCAGCGGCAGCTTGCGCGAACGTGCGAAACGGATCGCGCCGAGCTTGCCTTCGATGCCGCGGATGCCGAAGCCGCCGGGGATCAGAACACCGTCGACGTCACCGAGAGCGGCCTGCGCTCCGGCTTCGGTCTCACAGGCGTCCGACGGGACCCAGGAGATCTCGACCTTGGACCGGTTCGCGAATCCACCGGCGCGCAGTGCCTCGGTGACGGATAGGTATGCGTCGGGCAGGTCGACATACTTGCCGACCAACGCGACCCGCACGGTCTCACGCGGCTGGTGAACACGATCGAGGAGGTTGCCCCACACGGTCCAGTCGACGTCGCGGAACGGGAGACCGAGCTGGCGAACGACGTAGGCGTCGAGGCCCTCACGGTGCAGAACCTTCGGGATGTCGTAGATCGAGGGAGCGTCGGGCGTCGAGATGCAGGCGTCGACGTCCACGTCGCACATCAGGGCGATCTTGTTCTTGAGGCCCTGCGGAACGTCACGATCGCAACGAAGGATCAGCGCGTCGGGCTGAATGCCGATGCTGCGCAACGACGCAACCGAGTGCTGCGTGGGCTTGGTCTTGAGTTCTCCGGAGGGGCCGAGGTACGGCACGAGGGAGACGTGCAGGAAGAAGACGTTGTCGCGGCCGACGTCGTGGCGGACCTGGCGAGCGGCTTCGAGGAAGGGCTGCGATTCGATGTCGCCGACGGTGCCACCGATTTCGGTGATCACGACGTCCGGGCGGTGTCCCTGCAGATCCGGACCGCTCATCTCGAGGATGCGACGCTTGATCTCGTCGGTGATGTGCGGGATGACCTGAACGGTGTCGCCGAGGTACTCGCCGCGGCGTTCCTTGGCGATGACCGTCGAGTAGACCTGGCCGGTGGTGACGTTCGCCTGGCCGGAGAGGTCACGGTCGAGGAACCGCTCGTAGTGTCCGACGTCGAGGTCGGTCTCGGCACCGTCTTCGGTGACGAAGACCTCGCCGTGCTGGAAGGGGTTCATGGTGCCCGGATCCACATTGAGATAGGGATCGAGCTTCTGCATGGTCACGCGCATTCCCCGCGCGGTCAACAACTGTCCCAGGCTCGAGGCGGTCAAACCTTTGCCGAGCGAGGAAGCTACACCTCCGCTGACGAAGATGTGCTTGGTGGCGGTACGCGTGTTAGTGCGTGACTGTGGCAAAGGGGCTCCCGTGACGACTGTGCAGGGCTTGGTCTGATGAAGCATGCTGGGGCCTGCCGACCCACGGGATTTCACGGTAACACCTATCGGGGGTCGGTGCCTACAACGCGCCGACTTTCCGCCCCCGATGTGACCGGCGTATCAATACCGGGGTGTTCAGTTGGTGGGTGCGCCGACGGTGACCGCCGCCGCTCCCGGTCCCGTGCCGTAGCGGCCGGCGCCGCCGTTCAACTGTTCCTGCAGCGCCAACGGCGTGGTGATCTTGCCCGACTCCCGATCGATGTTGTCGATGGTCGTCAAGCCCGCTGAGAGCGCCGCGTCCGCACGAGCGACGGCAACCGGACCACTGCCCTCGGCCGAGCCAGGCCGGCCCGCGAGAATCGTTCCTGCGCCGCGTCCGTCGAGAGCACCGGCGAACCGGGCGATGACGGCGCCGCGGTTACCGGTGGCTGCGTCGGATTCACTCTTGTTGTCGCCGGTGAGAACCACCGCGAGTTGAGCCGGCTTGACCGCTCCGTCGTCGTAGCTGATGAAACCGGCGCTACGCAGCGAGTCGAGCGCGAGATTCATCTCGTCCGGAGTGCTCTGCGGCTCGCTGTTCTGCCCGTTGAGAAGCAGAACCGAACCGAGCAGATCACCCGCGAGACTGCCCTGATCGACCGCACCGGTCTTGAGTGTGATGCCCGCAGGGATGACATTGGTGACGACGGTCCGCAAGCGGTCACCGCCCGTGGCGTCGACAAACGAATCGGTGAGCGAGACGCGTCCGGTCACGGCGCCACCGGCGGCAGTGACGAGTCGGTTGACACCGTCGAGATCACCGGGATCGGCGTCCGGTGCCGTGATGACGACGACGGTGCGACCAGCGAGACTGTCACGCACGACGCGACCGCCGACAGCAGCATCGAAGCCGTCCGCGGAATTGAGTTGCTGCTGAAGCTGATTGGACTGTTGATTGAGGTCTTCGATCTCGTTCTGCAGGTCCGCCTTGTCGTCGCGCAGACCCGAAAGCAATCCACTGGACAGCATTCCGGAACCGAGCACCACGCCGATCGCGAGTGCCAGGAAGATTGCCGCTATGGAAATTGCATGTTGACGCATCGAAATCACTTGAAGAGCCCCTGAACCCACAGCGCGAAGCTGTTCCACGTTGCGATTGCCCAGTCGAGAACTTCACTACCGGCATTGGACACGACCAGGGCGACGATCACTGCCACCAGGGCGGCGAGCACCAGGAGCGCGATCGCGCCGCCGGACACTCGACTTCGATACAGCGTTGCCACAGCCTTGGCGTCGACCAGTTTCGGTCCCACCTTGAGCCGAGTCATGAACGCCGACGGATTGCTTTCACGACGCCCACGGTCGAAGAACTCGTCCAAGGACACCACGTTGCCGACCGTCACGATCAGTGAAGCTCCGTGGTGATCGGCGAGCAGCAGCGCAAGGTCGGTCGGTGAGCAGGTCGCCGGGAACGTCATCGCCCCGATCCCGAGATCCTGGATTCGGGAAAGCCCCGCCGCATGACCGTCCTGGTCTGCGGGCAGAACAACTTCCGCGCCGGACTTGAGGGTGGAACTGGTGATCTCTTCCGGGTCGCCCACGATCAGATCGGGGCGGTATCCGGCCTTGCTCAACACGTCCGCACCTGCACCGACACCGATCAGGATCGGCGAATACTCCTTGATGAAGGGCTTGAGGTTCTTCAGATCGGCCTCGTGTTCGGGTCCGTCGGAGACGACCACGACGTGGCGATCCTTCAAGTCGATGTCGATGTCCGGAACACCGATTCCGTCGATCAGCAAAGGACTTTCGGTGCGGATGAACTCGATGGTGTTACCCGAGAACGCTTCCAGGTGATCGACCAGGCCGGTCTTGGCCTCGATCATCCGATCGGAGATCTCGGCCTCGGTCTGCTCTTCGCCCTTGACGAGGCTCTTCTCGCCGTTGAAGATCTCGCCCTCGTGCAGGCGGATCTTGCTGCCGTCCTTGACGTTCTTGAAGACGTCACCGTCTACGGCATCGATCAGAACGATGTCGTTGGCGACGATCACTTCCGGTCCGAGGTTGGGGTACCGCCCCGAAATCGACGGCGACGCGTTGACCACGGCCATGACTCCGGCTTTCACCAGAGCATCGGCGGTCCGGCGATCGATGTCGACTTCGTCGAGGATCACGATGTCTCCAGGACCGACGCGGCGTAGAAGCTTCGCCGTGTTCCGATCGGCCCTGGCGATGCCACTGATCCCAGGCAAGGATTCGGTGTTACGTGAGAGCAATCCGGGCATCTTCATGGCTTCGATGATGAACCTGAAACCGCGTTGACCGGTGGAGGCGCGCCGACAACTACCACATCAGTCACACCAACACCACAGAACCTTCAATCTGTGACGCGGGCCGCATTCGCGATCTCGAGCAGTTCTTCGGCGTGCGCACGACCGGTCTCGGTGTCGTCCAGCCCTGCCAACATACGGGCCAATTCGACCACCCGATCCGAATCCGACAAGGTCCGCACGCCACTGCTCACCACGCCGCCTTTGTCGTCGACCTTGTCCACCACGAGGTGGGTGTCGG
>NZ_LVCT01000529.1:0-5883 GCF_001647205.1 Rhodococcus sp. EPR-134 | reverse complement strand
GACCACCGACCCCCGCGTCCACTTCGTCGAAAACCATCGTCGCACCGGTGTCGCTACCAGCGAGAACAACCTCGAGCGCCAGCATGACGCGTGACAGCTCGCCACCGGAAGCGCTCTTGCTGATCGGAAGTGACGGTGCCCCGCTGTGCGCGGACAGACGGAATTCCACCTCGTCGACGCCGGCAGACCCGGCATGAAGGTCTACTCCCCCGACGCTGAGCGGCGCCGAGTCCTGCGGGCCGGCAGGCTGCGAGCGCACAGTCACCTCGAGACCCGCACGTCCCATCGCCAGACCGGCGAGTTCCGCGCTGACGGCTTTGGCGAGCTTTGCCGCTGCCTTGACTCGCGCGGCGCTCAGCTTTGTGGCGGCTTCCGCGGTGAGGCCAGCCGTCTCCTCGACCTGCTTGGCCAACAGCGACAACGCATCCGAGGACACGTCGAGTTTGGACAGACGAGCGCGAGCGGTATCTGCCCATTCGAGAACACCGTCGACATCGGCGGCGTACTTGCGAGTCAGAGTCTTCAGTTCCGATTGCCGCGACAGCAGCGAGTCCAGAGCACCCGGGTCTGCGGGCAGCCCGGACAGATAGGTGTTCAGGTCACCGGCAACATCGGTGACGACGGCAATAGCGTCGGCCAACCGGGAACCGAGGCCGTCCAGATCTGCGTCGGTGACCGACTCGATACGCGCCCGCGCTTCGGACATCAGGTCTAGCGCCGGCATGACCCCGACGTCGCCGTTGGCCATGTCGTCACTACCGGCGAGCGCAGCGTGCGCCTCTTCCGCAGCCGAGCGGAGCGAATCGAGTTCACTGAGTCGACGAACTTCGGCAACGATTGCCGTGTCCTCGCCTGGCTCGGGTGCCACGCCGTCGATTTCGTTGAGCGCGAAGGTCAACTGATCTGCTTCTTGCGCCAGTTCACGAGCCTTCGACGTGCGTTCGATCAACTCCGAACGAGCATCTAGCCATTCACGACGGTGTTTGCGGTACCTCGTCAGCAGCGTTCCGATTGCCTTGTCCCCGAAGCGGTCCAGCGCATTGCGTTGCTGGTCGGGACGAAGCAATCGCAGCTGATCGTTCTGTCCGTGGACAGTCAGAAGTGGGTCCGTGAATTCGGAGAGAACTCCCGCCGGCACGCTTCGTCCGCCGAGATGAGCCCGTGAGCGGCCGTCGCTGCCGACTGTCCGGACGGCGATGATGGTCCCGTCCTCGTCGCGCTCGGCGCCGGACGATTCCAGGATTCGGACGATCTCACGCTCGGTGGCCGGTGAGACGTCGTCGGCGATGAATCGTCCTTCGACGACGGCTCGCGACGCGCCCAACCGCACCCGACCGGCATCGGCTCGCGCTCCGCTGAGGAGGTGCAAGCTGGTGACGACCATCGTTTTACCTGCGCCGGTTTCACCGGTCAGGACGGTCAGGCCCTCGTGGAACTGGGCGCTGGCCTCGGAGATCACACCAAGACTGTCGATACGGATCTCTGCGAGCACGATTAAGGCTTCCTTCCTCGCCATCCGGTAACCGGAAGCTCGAACTTGCGAACCATCCGATCAGCGAAGGGCGCAGAGTCCAACCGGACCCACTTGACGGGAGTGGCGCCGCGAACGATCTCGACGCGAGCGCCGGCAGGCAGTTCCAACGTACGACGCCCGTCGCAGAAGACCAGGCCGTCGTGGCTACCGGCGACGGTCTCCACCGCGATGATCGAATTCGGGCTGGTGACCAACGGCCGCGCGAACAGCGCATGCGCGTTGCTGGGTACGACGAGCAATGCTTCGAGTTCGGGCCACACGACGGGGCCGCCTGCAGAAAAGGCATAAGCGGTCGAGCCGGTGGGAGTGGACACGAGAACACCGTCGCAACCGAAGGCAGATACCGGTCTGCCGTCGACCTCGAGGACAACTTCGAGAACTCCCAAACGCGAACGGTTCTCGATGCTGGCCTCGTTGAGCGCCCACCCGCGGTCGATGATCTCGTCGTCCACCCGAATCACGACGTCGAGTGTCATACGGGACTCGACGCGATATTCCTTGCGAACTACTTGTGCGAGAGCCTCGTCGAGATGCTCGGCCTCGGTCTCTGCCAGAAATCCGATCCGTCCGAGGTTGATGCCCAGTACCGGAATGGACGCTTCTTGAGCGAGTTCGGCGGCGCGCAGAAATGTGCCGTCACCGCCGAGAACCAGAACCAACTCGCATCCGACGGCAGCATCAGGGCCGGGATGAACAACCGTGACGTCGAGACCCGGCGCAGAGAAGCCCGCGGGTTCCGTCATTGCTTCGATGCGCGAGCTGTCTGCTTCGTCGACGAGGACTCGCAGCCCGATTCCCGCCCGTTCGAAAATCTTCCCGACTCGCTTGGCGGTTTCCGTGATGTCACGTCGACCAGGGTGTGCGACAAGAAGGATCTCGCGCGACTCGCCGTTCGTGACCGCGTTCACTGGGGCCCTTCCTCTACAGCCTTGCGAATCATGTCCTCCACCGAAGGAATTCCCTCGGTGTCCGGCTCGTGATCACCGGGCGAACCTGTCTTTCGAAGCCACAGGAAATACTCGACATTTCCCGACGGACCGGGCAATGGGCTGGCCACGACACCTAACGTCCGCAGACCTACCTTTGCAGCAGCCTCCGACACGTCGAGCACAGCCGAGATTCGCAATTCCGGATCTCGTACGACGCCACCGGCACCGACGCGGTCCTTGCCCACCTCGAACTGAGGCTTGACCATCGGAACCAGGTCCGCGCCGTCAGCAGTACAGGCGACAAACGCCCCGAGTACAAGTTTGAGAGAAATGAACGACAAGTCCGCGACAACGAGATCGACAGTTCCGCCGATGGTCTCCGCATCAATTGCACGAACATTGGTTCGGTCGATGACGTGCACCCGGTCATCGGACTGCAGGCGCCACACCAGTTGTCCGTAGCCGACGTCGACTGCGACAACTTCCTTCGCACCACGCGTCAGCA
Source organism: Rhodococcus sp. EPR-134 (assembly GCF_001647205.1). NCBI lineage: Bacteria > Bacillati > Actinomycetota > Actinomycetes > Mycobacteriales > Nocardiaceae > Rhodococcus > Rhodococcus sp. EPR-134. Next base: position 2,915 of record NZ_LVCT01000529.1, on the reverse strand, counting down.
GAACATCGGTGAACCCACCGGTGGATGCGCCGGCGTCGAGGCAACGGCGACCTTCGACCGTCAATCCTTCGGCACCGAAGGCGTCGAGTGCGCCGATCAGTTTGTGAGCACCTCGCGACGCCCACGAAACTTCCTGCTCCACCTCGACGACCCGAAGTGGCGTTCCGGCTTCGATCGCCGTCGCAGGCTTGGTCGCAACGGCTCCCGAGATGAGAACTCGCCCGGCGGAAATCAGTTCTTGCGCATGATCTCGTGACCGTGCGAGTCCGCGACGGACAAGTTCGGCGTCCACCCGTGCTCTACGTGCCACGTCAAGCCCTGTCCACAGAGGCGAGTGCCTGGACGAGCACCTCGTGTGCCTGTTCCAAAATATGTGCCTTCTGCGGAATCACACCTGCTCCGTGCTGATCGTTCGGATCCTGTTCGATGCCGCCGAGGCGCGCCAGCAAACCGTCGACGTCAGAACGTATGCGTTCCGGATCGACGGAAGGGCGTGGCCCGGGCAACGGAGATCCGTTACTCGTGTTTCCGGGGTGCGGTGTCGGCGTGCTCATCGGGCACAACGTTAGTGCATGGCTCTCGGTTACGCATACACCCGCACCCCCGCGAGTCGAACACATTTGCGAGAGATCAGACGAGCCAGGATGCAAACAGATCCGCCACGCCGGCATCCGACGCTTCCAGGGTCCGGAACGACGGATTAGCCCATGCGACAGGCGCAACCGCGCGTAGAAGCGACATCTCGTCCCCGACAACCGGGCCGTCGACAACCAGCGCCGACCCGTTCACGGAGACAGACCACTTGGAGTCCGCACCGACCAGCGATTCGACGGCCGGCTGATTGAGCGAATCCAGAGTTGCTGCAATGTAGGTGGGGCGCTGCTCAACCGGAGCCCGCAGTACGTCACCCGGCGTGCTCACACCGGTGAGAACCAACAACGAGTCGATCGAAACAGCGTGTGCGCCTTCGATATCGGTGTCCAAACGATCACCGACCACCAGTGGACGCGAGCACCCACTGCGAGCGAGCGCGTCCTCCATCAGCGGTGCAGCAGGCTTACCTGCCACCAACGGTTCCTGCTTGGTCGCAGCGCGTAGAGCTGCCACCATCGAGCCGTTGCCCAGCACCAAACCCCGCTCCGACGGCAGTGTTGTGTCCAGGTTTGCCGCTACCCACAGCGCACCGGCCCGGATCGCCAAGCACGCCTCGGCAAGGATCGACCAGTTGGTCTCCGTCGAATGTCCTTGAACGACAGCAACCGGAGAATCCGCGAATTCGCGCACCGGAAGCAACCCGACGCGCGTCACCTCGTCGGCCAATGCGTCGGTACCGACGACGAGCACAGCGGCACCGGGTTCGAGACGCTCCGCCAACAGACGCACCGCCGTCTGAGAACTGGTGACGACACGATCGTCTTCGGAATCGAAACCGAGTTCGGTCAGATGCGCCGACACTGCCGAAGGTGAGCGACTCGCATTGTTGGTCACGTAGTACAAGGCCTGCGTGCCCTGACCGAGAGCTGCCTGGGTGCCGGGAATCGCATGAGCTCCGGCGTACAGCGTGCCGTCGAGATCGAGCAAAAGTACGTCGTACTGAGTACGAAGCACGGTCACTGATCTTCTCCGGTCAACTCGGCCACCCGTTCTTCAGCATCCGTGTCACCCTCGAGGTCAGCAGCTGCAGCGTTGAGGAACCACTTCAGTCCGTCTTCGACACGACCAGCTGCAACGAGGGCATCGGCGTAGGCGTAGAACAGCCGAGCCGCAGCTTCACCGGTACGCGCTGCGTCCAGATCCTTGGTCTGCAGTGTGACAACTGCCTGATCGAACTGACCGAGATCCATGCGGGCGCCTGCGACGACGATCCTCAACTCAGACGCCTCGTCGCCCGAAAGCAGGGCAGCCTCGTCGCTACGGCCGAGCTCGATCGCGCGTTCTGGTCGACCCAAACCGCGTTCGCAGTCGGCCATGACAGCGATCAGACCCGGTCCGCCAGCCATTCGACGGGCAGCACGAAGCTCGGAGAGAGCTTCAGCCCATTCACCGGCGTGGTACGCGGTGATTCCGGCAGCTTCACGAACGACCGCAATTCGGCCGGCGCGCTGACGGGCAGCGCGAGCGTGGAGCAGTGCGAGTTCCGGATCTTCGTCGACGAGCTTGCCCGCCATGACGAGGTGACGCGCAACTGTGTTGGCGTTGTCCTTGTCGAGGCTGAGCAGATCCCGACGAACGGCTGGGTCCAACTCCGTGGGCTCTACGTTGTCGGGCAAATCCGGTTCGTCAGGTCGTGCTTGCTGACGGTTGCGGTCGCCATCGCGTCCACGAGGGGTGAACCCACCCTCGCCGCCGCGACGCTGTCCGCCGTTGAATCCGCCGCCGCGGTTACTGTTTCCAGCACCGCCACGGTTGTTGTCTCCGGCACCACCGCGGCGGTCTCCGCCTGCAGCGCCGCGTGATCCACGCCCGTCGTTGTCACGACGGGGGCCACCTGATCGAGGCGCTCCTCCCCCACGGAAGGACCGACGCTCGTCGCCATTCTCCGACACAGTCATTCCTCTCATACAACGCACGAAAGGGGACCCAATATGTTGGGTCCCCTTTCGGTTAACGGGTGTTCGGCGGTGTCCTACTCTCCCACACCCTGTCGAGTGCAGTACCATCGGCGCTGAAGGGCTTAGCTTCCGGGTTCGGAATGGGACCGGGCGTTTCCCCTTCGCTATGACCGCCGTAACTCTATGAAACTGTCACAGTAACCTTCTTCTGATCACCTGGTTTCACCACCCGTCAACACCAGTTTCTGGTGTTGGGGGATGGAGAAACAGGGTTTCTCATCAGTATCTGTGTGTTGTTTCAGATACCGCACAGTGGACGCGTAGCTTCTTTGTGGTAAGTCCTCGGCCTATTAGTACCAGTCA
>NZ_LVCT01000528.1:0-4168 GCF_001647205.1 Rhodococcus sp. EPR-134 | reverse complement strand
CGGAACTCTCGGGGATAGGGCTTCGGCATGGTGCACATCCTTCCAGCGGCACCTCTCGGCACCACAGATCAGATGTCACCTATCCGTGCAGCAGACCCCAATGTTTGGGATCTTCGTCCACTATTCCGACGACAGACGTGATAGGTCAGGAGTGCACACTGAATGAGGGGTGCATCCGCGAATCCGTCGATGACTCAGAGGTCCGAGAGAAACGATTACAGGACAGGCGGGCAGTATGGCGGTGGTGCACCCGATACCGGACACGCGGTGTACGTGCCGAACCAAGGACGATGAAACCCGAATCCGAAATGACCGTCGCTCAAGGTGGCAACCACACCAACGAAAACCCTGGTGATTCAGCCGATACCGAGTCAGAGGCCAGCGCCGTACCCGTGGACGCGATGACCGCTGAGTGTCCATCGCGGCATCGGCGTAGGAGCAGCATCCTGAGTCGGTGTCGGAACGACTCGACTAGCCACCGAGCTTTTCGCACCATCACGACAGAAGTACTGTCGTCAAAACTCACGCCCCCCCCGGGAGAATTCAGTAAGCAGCGCCACACCGATATCGAGTCCACGAATCCATGAAAAAATTCAGGCCATGCGGACAGGATTCGGAGTGTGGATTCGTGATCAGATCGATGCTCGGGGCTACGAGAGCACCGAGGAGGCTGCCCGGGCGCTAGGGGTGTATCCGTCGTTGCTGCGTCATTGGGCAACGATCGTGCGATCGCCGTCCCCGCAAGTTCTTCGGCAGGTCGCAGTGTTGTTCGATGCGCCCATACAAGACGTGCTGATCGCCGCCGGCTACATGACCGAAGAAGAGAACCGCCCTCTCTCCCCGACCAGGATGTCGCTGCAACAAATGTCGAACAAGCAAATCCTCGACGAGATATGCCGCCGCACAGTAGGAGACACCGGAGGACCCCCTATTCCAGTGCGAGTGAACGGAGTACTTCACACCCCAGACGGATGGACCAGCACACCTTAGGCGTTCCGCCCCTCGGTTCGTTCGCTGTATCGAGACCAATTGCTAGCAAGCCGAGTCGTCCTGCCGCTCGTCGGACGCACTCTCACTGCCGCGCTGGCAAGGGAAGCAAGCAGCGAGTGGGCAGAGCAGACCACGTAGGGTCTTCGGCAACCGCACCCCGACGATCGAGGCGATCACCCGGTCCCAACAGCACCAAGTTACTGCAGATCGAGGTGCAGCCGCAGCGCGTCCTCGAGTGCGGCGAAAGTCTCCATCCCGACCTTGCCGACAGGTTCAGGATCCAGACGCCGAACCGATACCGAACGCACTTGCTCCGCTTGCGCTTTCGACGCTCGCGCCAAACCTGACTCGTCGGACTCGACAATCACCTGAAACGGAAACACGTGCGCGGTATTGGTAGTCAACGGAACCACGGTGATCACGCCCCTGCCGAGATTTTCTGCAGTAGCGTTGGCCCGGTCGTTGCTCACCACCACCGCCGGTCGTCGTTTCGCCGCTTCACTGCCCTGCGCGGGATCGAGATCCACCCAGTGAATGTGCGCGCGGCGAATCATTCGGTGTCTGCCGTGACAGCGTCCCACACTTCATCTACGTCACCTTCAGCAAACGCTGCAGCGTAGTCACGTTCGAGTCCGGACGTCGAGAGTAGGCGGAGTGCGGCTCGAATTCCTGCTGACCGGCCACGAAGTCCGTGATCACGCACATACTCGTCGAGTAGGTGGGCATCCTCGTCAGGCAGACTTATGGTAAATTTCGTGGTCATACTTTAAGCGTACCAAAGTATGATCTGGCGGTAACCCGCGAAAACGGCTACACCGCCTCACCAGCAGAAAGAGCCCATTCAAGGAGGCAACCACCCCGACGCGTCTCCCTCATAGCCACCTCAGAGCCATTGGTCGTCGCGCATTTTCGCCCAGAATTTCAATTCAGATAGCGACCTCCGTCGAAACTGGTTGTTGCACAGTCACTTAAGAACTGACATAACTTGCAGTTGCCGATGAGATATTTCGACTGTTACCGCTCGTTATCCCGGCAATAACCACGGACTATCGGATCCCCGTCGCATGACGAAAGACGTGCGGGCCGATCCACATGATCAACTGTCTGCGCCGCCTCGGATATCGCCGCGGTGCAGGGACGCGAGTTCGGCGAGGTGAGTTCCGACCCGATCAAGCGGGACACCGACCGTGACGAGATCGCGAGAACCTCGTCCTGCACCTATCCCACCGTATAGGTCGGCAGATGCACACAATGGCCTAACGTCGACCACGTCCAGCGCCGTCGTCTCGACAGCAGGACCCACACCACCATCAAATGCCGAGAGCTGCGTGCATGGTGCGATATTGAGCGTCCTTTTCGCCCTTCCGGACTTACCCGTGGACGTGCAGACTCATACAGTTACTGTGGACGCGTAGTCACACTTAGTTTACTGTGGGCACGTCTGAGATAGATGCCACAAAGGAGCCCGAAATGCAGTTCCTAACACCTCGTCGCACGCGGCGTAACGCGCCATCTGTCCGGTTAACTCCGGGGCGCAATACCGTCAACGAACATCGCGATTACCACGACACTCTGCGCACACTGTCCGAGGCATCCTCGACAGGGCTCCACTTCGAGGCGTTCAAAGACATCGCCTGGAATTCGCCCGAATTCGCCGCCCCCGCGGACGACCCAAGATGGACACTCCCCGCGGTCGACCCCTTGTCCCACACCGACTGGTACCGCGCGCTCTCACCCCAGGAACAACGGCGGGTTGCCCGGATTCGGCTCGCATCTATAACAAAGACCGGCTCCCAGTTCGAGCAACTGCTCCTTCTCGGCGGTACCCAGTTCTTGATGGGCCTGGCGAACGAGAACCCCGAATTCCGCTACTTCATGCACGAACTCACCGAAGAGACACACCACATCCAGATGTTTCAGGAGTTCACCAACCGGGTGGCTCCGGAGGTCCACGGTGCCCCAACGTGGCTTGTCAAGGCCTTCCCCCTGGTCGGTTCGCTGGGATCGCTGTGGCCCAGTTTCTTCTTTCAGATCATCCTCGCTGGAGAGGAGCCGATCGACCACATCCAGAAGAGCATCATGCGCGGCGGTGGCATTCACCCGCTCACCGACCGCATCATGCAGATCCATCTCGCCGAGGAAGCACGTCACATCGGGTTCGCCCATGCATGGTTGCGCCATCACGCTCCGCGCATGAGCCGATTCAACCGCCTCGCACTCGGCCTCACCACGCCTGTAGTCATGCGCATAGGGTTTTGGTCCATCGTCGTCCCGAGCCGGCAGGACGCGACGTTGCTGGGTATCCCCCGCAATGTTCTGCGCGAGACCTATTCGATGCGCAACCCCGATTTCCGGCGACTCCTTGCAGAGTCCTGCGCAGACGTCCGGAGCCTCGCCGACGCCAACGGAATGCGCACCCGGCTCACCCTCTGGTCCTGGCGGCTTACCGGAACCGACGGCCGACTGTCGCGTTACCGCAACGAGCCGTCGAGGGCCGCGGCTTGACGATCTGCAACCCGCGACGCAGCTGCCCCTCTCCCACTTCGACAGACAGCTGCGTCACCCGCTCACCGCGGTCGAGGGAACGGCGCACAGATATCAGCGCGCCAACCGCAAGCCCACACCCGAATCGCCCCATCGAATTGTAGGAAGCGCATCCACCAAGGCGAACCGGCGACATCAGTGCCGACGGAGACGCAGCATTTCCAATGCCGTAGCGAATTCGATTTTGCTACTACAGGTTTCGGTACAACGTACTGCGAGCGACGTTCAGCACTTCCGTGATTCGGTCATGGATACGCCTCGCCCTTCATCTTGGTCCGGCAATAGAGTCACAGGCCGACTGCGCCGAGGAGAGCTTCTCCTGGATCGACGACTGCCACTACGGCCGCGACGAACAGCAGCGTCATCGCAATGGTCATCACAGCACCGAGCGATCCGAGGGCGAGGAACATCCGACGGTGGGCACCGTTTGTCGTGTCCGACGGTCTGTAGCGTCGGACGGCGATGACGGTTCCGGTTGCCACTACAGCGATCACCACGGCGGTAGCGACAATCGCCGCCCAGTTGTAGTGCTCGACCTGTGTGAGCAACTCGAGCAGTGGCGGTCTGGAGTCTCCGCTCTGCACACCGTTCTCGATCAGAGACTGCGCTGTCTGCCCGTCCGCGTTGTCAGCGG
>NZ_LVCT01000527.1:0-10597 GCF_001647205.1 Rhodococcus sp. EPR-134 | reverse complement strand
TGGTCGCCGCGACCACGCAACCGACGCCGGCCGTCAGAGATCGTCGCCACAGAGTCGCCGCGAGCAGGCACAGAACCGTGGTCAGCAGCACCGAGATGACGATCTTGATCACGTGCCACTCGAACCAGTAGTCCACCATCTCCGCCAAGCCTCGAGGATAGGTGCGGACTCCGCTACCCCAGTAGTCGACCAAGCTGCGGCCGAGCAGCTCACTCACGACGGATTGATCCTGGAACTGCGGATAGCGTCCGCGTAACAACGCGGCCGGACCCAGAACGAACGCGGCCACCAATGCCGCTCCGGCGCATGACAACGCAACGATCAACCAGCGGCTTCGGTTGACGGACGTACTCATTGACGACTCCCTTCCGAGAGAGAGTCAATCAGCAGGTACCCGACTGCACATCCATCTGCAGTACTACATCTGACGAACGAGGTACCAGGTCAGGATTCGATGCTCTATCGCCGTCCGCGCCGGACTCTGGCAATCATCGCGCACGGCCAGGATCAACCCTGCACCCGTGATGAAGTCGGATTCGGCAACCCCATATCTGCAGCGACCGCGTTGTTGTGCACCGTTTTTGCCTCCACGTCCTCACTGGACGCAAATCGTGAGTCGCTCCCGCCGCGCCATCCATACCGTCGCAGGAGGCGACCGTGATGCGATTAAGTAAGCGCCAAGAACAGATCATCGAACGGGTCGCCGAAGGCTATTCCGGAAAAGTAATAGCACGCTTACTCGAAATTTCACCCAAACCCGTGAGTCCCACCTTCACGCGTAATCGATCGAACGGTCTGCAGGAATGCAGTTTTGAAGCGATCAGCGCTTATCGCGAACATCGAGTTGACCGCCACCGAGCGGGACACTGAAAGCGTCCCGACACTCGGAACTCGCCCGTCAATCGTTCCGTCACAGCCGCGGCCGACCATTTCTACCGAGCACTGGGCCACAAAGTTCCGAGAGTCACAGCGTCGATTCGGATCGATTCGTCGGCCGACTACGATCTTAATCTCAACAGGGTCAGCTCATCACTACTGGTGAGATGATGCATGACCGTGGATGGGCAGTAAGGCACTGAAGTTCTCGGTGAAGCACTAGAAGGTGATCTGGGATTTTCACTGCTGCGGCGAAACACTACGAGAGATCGGGCGGGTCCTCGGCCAGACGATCATGTGTTCTGTGAATCTTCCTGCTCAGGCAGCGACCTGTGCCGAGGGGACGGTTACGCGAACAGTACGCCACCGCCACACCCGCATAACCCTCTTAGGGCGGGTGTGGCTGTGGCGCAACTACATTCCGGGTCAGGGAGTGACGGTGATGCCGGGCGTGGAATTGAACTTGAGCGCCCCGGTCATCTTCGCTGTTCCGGCTCCTGCTGCCGGGCATGATGCGCTTCCCCCGTTGGAGGTGAAGTTCACCGTTCCGGTGTTGTTGGCGGTGACGGTATGTGTTGTGTTGCTGTAGGGCACGGGGCCGGCAGTGCTGGCGGTGACGTCGATGACGCAGCTACCAGCGACTACGTGAGCTCCACCGGTGGGGATTTTGATACTTCCCATCGGTGATCCACTGTCGGCGTTGACGTTCAGAGCCCAGGAACCCGACGTGGTGATCGTTGCCGGCACACCTTCGAGGTCACATCCGGACAGTCCCACGCTCGCGATGTTGATGTTGATGCCGCCCGTTCCGGAGTTCACGTTACCGGGCGCTGCAGGGGTGGTTCCGGTTCCGCTGGTGCAGTACAACTCGAGACCGCCAGTTGTCACGAAACTAAGCCCACTGCTGGTGGCCGTCACCGGAGTGGCTGTGGCGGGGCTGATCGTGGTGGACAGCATCCGACATCTCCGCGCATCACCCCGCCTCGCCGACCGAAGCCGATGAATGCACCCACCGAACGAGAGAAACCTCGCCGACCGATCGGCGGTATGGCAGCATTCGCCACATGACTAGCGAACGGATCGAAGTACAGCGCACCATCCGTGCCGACCCCGCATCGATCTTCGCGGTCCTCTGCGACCCTCAGGGGCACGTCGCCATCGACGGATCCGGAATGCTGATGAGCGCAGATGGCGAACTCGTGACCGCGACCGGCGACGAATTCGTCGTCCACATGGATCGCGAAGCTCTGGGCGACCTACCCATGGGACAGTACGACGTCACAGTGACGATCAAAACCTTTGTTCCCCAACGCGAAATAGCATGGACCATCCTCGGAACTGTCCGGCCTCCAATCGGGCACGTCTACGGATATCGGATCGAGCCGGCCGACGACGGCCACAGTTCCCTCGTGACCTCGTACTACGACTGGTCTGATATCGGCCCCACCTGGCGGCAAGCAGGAATCTTTCCCGTCATCGCCGAAGGATCTCTCAAAGCCACGCTCGGTATCCTTGCACGCACCGTAGCCTGAGGTTATCCGCGCTGACCCCGCCCGAAAGCCCAGCGTCGGGGCCGTGATGCTCCTCTTCCGCGAGCGCGCAGCCCCCACCGTGACAATCGCAGCACTGATCGCCGGTGCCGTCGCAACCTCATGGATCTAGCTCAACGGAATCTTCTTCCCCACAACGTCTCCAGTGAGTGCAATGTCCTACGTTGCACTCACAACCATCACGCCGGGCCCTACCCCCCTGTTATCTGATGGGGCGCCGAAGCCACGCTGACGCATCCCAGCCGCCACCTCACCTGAACTCGCGACGAGAGGCTGCCAAAGAGCGGTAGACGAACCCCCACTGCAGCCCAACACGCCCGGCTTCCCCGTCACGAGGCACGGGTCCATCAGTTCATGAAGACCACGCCGCCCGACCTACACTAGAATGCCGAGACGTTCTCTGCGCGTTCACTTTTCGAGCACCGATCACGAATCGACTCGGCCCGCCAGCGACACTACATCAGCCACCCGATATCCACACGGCGAGCGCCTACGATCTCAGGCCTACACGCCCCTCCAGGCATGGGCCCGCACGATCCACCACGCCCGCCCTCACCCCCGCGGCATCGCGTACCGCGGTAAATTTCCCGGTGCACTGTGCGGGGCGCTGCTCGAACAAGCAGCAGACCCTTCCCACCCGTCCGGCACCATTACTGCCACCGTCCCGTATTGAAATCGCACGCCGAATCGACAGCGCTGCAGTCGCACTGGGGTTTAACGCCGTCTGACCCGGCAGGGTTGATCACTACAACATTCTTCGACCTCCACGACCGATCACAGATATCCGGAAGTTTTTTTTGCTCCGGAGACGACGCAGAACAACGGCAGCTTTCACGCAGGCGCCAGAAATCGGGCCCGATTCGCGCTACCGTTCTAGGCTATGGGGACCAGCTTCCACGGACCGAACCCGTGGCCACACATCACTCGCGCGATCCGCACGCGAGGCCCACGCTATGCCGCTGTCCCCTATCTCGGACACCTTGCGCCCGAACTACTTCCACTTCGCAGTGGAGACCTTCTGATCGTCAATGCTTCTACCGCGGCGATCCGCGCCCACGCCACTTCACCTGCCGTTCTTGCGCACTACCTCAGCAAGGGCGTTCGCATCCTGTCGTCGTCAACACTGCACGCCAAGGTCATCGTGACGAACCAACGAGCTGTAATCGGCTCGCCGAATGCTTCCGAAAATTCCACATTCACCCATGAAGCGGTCGTCATTTCCGATGACCCCCAAGTGGTTGCCGACAGTCGCGCGTTCATCAACAATATCGACGAAACCACTGCTGTAGACCAAATATTCATCGACAACGCCGCGCGCGAATGGGCGATCGGGCGTGCCGTACCCATACCTGGCATCACTGGCCGAATGCAGAACCTTGACAACGACTTTCCTCTTGCTCCGACCAACCGAGTATTTATCAGGCAAGTCAGCGATCACGAAACCCGTCCCTCCGTGCGCATCGCACCTGTGAAACAGACTTCAACGAAGCATCTTTCGGTCAATCCGAGCGTGAGATACCGACTCGAAACACTCAGACTTGGAAAACCAAGCAGCATGGCACGTGGGGACGTCGTCATCCGCGTCTCCACGGACAACGAATTGTTATTGCCACCCGCTGTCGTGATATCCAACCAGGATCGAATACCGGATCCCCCCAGTCATTTTCAGTTCTTTCTCCGCGTTCGCAACGACCTGCTACCGCTTCCTGTGGCAGACACCGAGAGGTATCTCGTCGAGGTCGGGCACCCCAGCGCACAACTGCGGTCCAACCACTACGTTCGCTCGCTCAGTCTTCGGGCCGAACTGTTGGCGTTGTGGAACCTTTGAGTCCTGAGAAACGAATGTTGACGGAATGCGAAGCATTCCTTCGAGTGCGCGAACAGCGCACCGTCAATACGTCGATCCGAGCAATGTACTCACGGAAGTCGAACGACGCACGACTCTAATGTTCGAATCCGGTGAACGAAATCCTCTGCGCAACTGCGATAAAGAGCATTCCGCGTGACAATATACGCGGATCGACCTCCCCCAACCGAAGTCCCTCACGATTCGCAGGCGAACACGAAGGCACAAACCCTCCCCGCTGGAAACCTACGTTCGGCAGCTGACAGGTCAAGGTGCCTTTCCGGATCTTTCAGGTGCTCCTCTCGACACGTGACCCGAGCCATCGAGCTCGCAGACGCACCACCGACTGTCCACAGACCCCCGTCTCCATCCATCTCCACGACACACGGCAGCAGCCTGCGGAAGCGCCGTCCAACACGCGGGTTACATAACCCCTCCCCCGCGTTCAGTCGCACATGAACCTCCCCGGCGTCTGACAGCATGAGAGCAGCCAAGCATCTCCATCCGCTCCCGAAGAATCCAACCCGATTCCGACGCTAGACCCATCATCGAACCGCCGACCGCCAACGCACCCAAACTCCACCTTCAGCGAAGCCGCAGAGGTGGTCCGTCAAGCCCCTCCCTGGTCGGGCCGGCGGCGGCCTGTGAGGCGGGCCGCCGCAAAATCCCTCAGAACTCCATGGCAACATCAACCACACGCGACACACCGAACAAGCGCGCCTACCCGTATCAGTTACAGATTGGTTCTAGTCTTTCCTCATGGCACAGCACAACAAGGGACCTCGCGGACACATCGCGACTCGTGCTCCCCTCAAGCAGCACAAGGTGTACGAGGATCGGGCCGCCGAACTCGGAATCCCTGCTGGGGATTACTCCGTGCTCATACTGGCCATCACCCATGGACTGGACATACCGGACTACATCATCGACAAACTGCATCCGGACCAGCTCAGACTGCTTGAGGTCGAGGCCGCTGGATCACTGCGCCGCATCGAGCAGCTTGCGGTCGGCGCATGAACTACCCCTAGACAGCGAACAACCCCCAGGGCTTGGCGGCATCGGGGGCTGTCCGTTTATGCGGTTGTGAGAGCTTCCCAGCTCCCTGACCACCACTAACCCAGTGAAGGAAGAGGCGGTGACCACCACTACCTCGAAAGGAAGAGGCGGTGCTTACTCGATGATATCGCAGAAACGCAATTCCGCCATACTCGCGGACGTATTCGCGGTGTCATTTTTGGCACGTCCAGATCACATTTCGGCTTTCGCGGCGCTCGGATCACACTTCTGCGTCCCGAATGTCCCATCCGAGCAAGCCAGCACCGTACCCATAGTGGTACCGATGTGCGGCCGCCGGATCGAACAGACCTTCCGAACAACCGCGGCCGTGACGCGCGTACAGCGGACCCGCAGACAGGGAGGCCGCCCCTAGCCGACAACGAACGAAGTGCCCCGATACCTAACTAAACAGCGCAGACCTCTTGAAAAGCACAAAGGCCCCCGAAGGGGGTGATTGGGAGCGGACCGCATCGCGGCGAAATAAGGACTGGCAGGTCCTTGACGTCGACTGAGAACTGGCAGGTTCTCCGACATCTGTTCTCGAACATTCTCGAGAGGTGAGCTTCGAAAGTTAGCGCTTTCTCTGCTCGTACTGCATCCCCCTGGAAGGGACTTACCTATGGCAGGTATGTCTCAGGGTAGCGCATACCCTGAATACAGCCCAACTCATTCCATATCACCAACCTTCGGCGTGTCGCGCATCGGCACCCAATCCGCTGTTCCTCAATCGACAGAAGTCGACGAATGGCAAGCGGCAGTCGACGATGCTCTCTCACGTATCGCGCGCCTCGAATCCGCTACACGGCAACTCAACGAGTCCACTTACCAGCGTGGACGCTCTTGGTCCCTACCTGTCGAACCAACGGAACAAGCACGCGTTCCAGTGTGGACATCACGCAGGGAATGGCTCCGCCAATTCCGGCATCACACCACCAGCCCGGCCGGCAAGGCGTTGTGCGCGCGCAACCTGATCAAGCCCGACAAGGCTTACGCAGTGGCACAAGCTCACGCACATTTCGCCGAATCCCACACCGGCCGCGGGGTCTCCGCAGCGAAATCAACGATCGCTGCCCGGGCCAAAGTCAGCGAATCCTCTGTCAATCGCGCCAGGCGAGTGCTCATCGCGCTGGGAATGGGCATCGAACACGTCCGGGGACGGAACCTCAAAACCCTGGAATTTCTGGCTGCTGAAGCCCATCACGGGGGTCAACAGCACCGCGCTGCATCGACATGGTCACTGTCATCCCCTCGAACAATCGTGGCAACGACACCTCACCGCAAACTCGCCAAGACGCGACCGTCTCGCGCCTCTGAAAGAGCAACCCGCCACAGAGCTCACAACTCTCTGAGGCCCGACGTCAATCGCGTCTATCAGCCCCACAGCAGTCGACCAGGGCCGATAGGAACTGACACCCTATCTAGTGTTGGTTTTTTATCTTTTGAAGTTCTTCCGTTAGGAAGAACTCACCAACGCGCGCACGCGCGAGCCCAGCTCACAACAAAAAAACGAAGCACTTCTCGGATCACACCGCGGCCTCTGGCACTTCAGAGGACTGCAGCCGAACTCGTCAACCATGCGCCGGCTCTCAGACCGACCGGACATATCGGGGCGATCTGTGATCTTCTCCGCGATGTCAAGATCGATACGACGCGATGGACAGGACGTGACATCGCACAGACGCTTTCCCGAGACACAGCAGACCGGGGGTGGATCTGGCCAACAAGATCAAGCCTGATCTCACCGTTGGCATACCTCAGACGCAGGCTCGATGGGATCGACTGGACCGGAGAATCGCCCAGTGAACAGCGTAAATCGGCCGACCTGGCGCGAAAGAAGGAACAAGAATTACTTGAAAGCTCACATGTTCAACGTACGAAAATGGCAGCGAACCCGGAGCACCGCGCCAAGATCCTAGCCAGCATTCGGGCACACCTGACATGCAAGCAGCAGCATTGAGGCTTTACTGGCCCCAATCCGGCCAAGCAATACACGTCCGAAAAACACGCCTCACGATGATCGACAAGCGTTGCCGAGAAGTGTGGCGATCCGTGGCACAGCACCCTGATCGCCACAGGTGTAAATACTCATGGCGACGTTGATCGGGACACAAAGAACCCGGAGGACAACATTTTGATCTAATACGCGGAGCTCCACAGCCATTTTCGGAGAACTGACCCCGCCCGAGCCAGTCAATGGCGGGCTGGCGGTCCGCTTCTCTGCGCTTGAAGAACGCCGCGCTGGTACGGGTTCAACATCCGAGAGGGGTTGAAACGACAGCCGTTTCCTCCAATGCAGACGCGCCCGTAGGTATTCGGATCGTCTATCTCTCCGAGACATGTACCTGACTGAGCATCTTTATTTGCGCAGGTAAACGGCTTTTTGTGCAGAGAAGCATGGTGCGATCACTGCGTGTGACGCATGCTTTGCGAGGCATCCTGGTCGCGCATGCCATACATGCAATGCGTGCGTTGCAAGGCATGCATTGCATGTATGGCAGCGCTGTTGCGTGAACGGTGGGCCACCTTGCGTCGTTCGTAGCCGTCGGCACGGCAGCGCCGGCATCGTGCACGGGATACTTGTAGACGGGAAGCTGTCTCCATCCCCTCCCCCGCTCGGTCGAGAAGTGCGTGTGTTTCGGCGTTGCGATTCGTGCGTCGCTGTATTCGAAATGTGCCCACCCACCCGAAAGTTCCGCTCGCAAAGCGGCGAAATCAAGCCTGACGGAACTGATTCTTCCCACCCCGTCCCCAAGCCTAATTTCGTCACAGTGACGTAAAGTTAGTGCCTGCTCGGACTCGCTTCGGTCATTCCGTCGCGGCCGAACTTCGACTGATCCGGATCTCCACACGTCCCTTCCCTTACACGTCCGGGTTCACACCGCGACCGACCTTTCGCGCAGAATTTTCGTTTCACCGCGGGCCCCCGCTGTGTCCTGAGATGATTCCGCAATGTTGTTCGTGAGTTAGATGAGCACCCCGACTGGCAGTCAGTCGGCTGTATCTCTCAATAGAATTGGAACCCCCTCCCCTCGGTCAGTGCGGTTGTTCGTCCCACGCATGTCTCAGTTTTTTTCACCATCCGTGCGGTTCACGTGAGTCCTTCCTTCTGCCCTGGATGTTCGGACCCCGATGGAATGAAATATGTTCTGGCCTTCAAAGGGGTGCAGGGTTCTATTGAAGTGCCCCCGGTGCGAACATCAGAAAGTTTCTGAAGTGGCAGGCTGTCTTGCCCGCCTCGTTGAGGTTGGCGCGTTCCTTCCATCCCCGCAAGGGCGGTGCATTGGCGGATGGCTGGGCAGGACCGCTCGCGACGGTTGAGCAATTTGTTCTGTGCGCACAGCGGAGATTGCTGAACCCTATATTTCCGCCTTTAGTCAGTTGGCTGCCCAATAGCGTCGCTTCGACTTCCTTGACAATCTGATCGAGACGGACTGTCACACGTTTCGATTCATGTCTGGAAAGCCTCGCTATCGGGTGATCGCGGCAGCCAAGCTGCTCTTGGTCGGTCGACCTTTTGCAACGGTGTGTGACACTCACGGCAGATGTTTTTCGATTCGTTCGATGGCAATGAGTGCATTGACCTGCTATTTTGCGCGTCCACGCAATGCGTGGTCTGCATGCATTGCATGCAATGACTGAAAGATGTTTGGTGCATGCAATGCATGTCCTGCTAGCAGCGCATGGCATGCGTGCAATCCTTGCATACCGCGTCATGCGTGCTCTGCGTGCTCTGCGTGCGCTGCGAGCGTTGTATGGTGTGCATGCAGAGCACCGCGTGCGTGCGGAGGTAGCACCGCTAGCTGTGCGTGCAGAGCACGCCATGCGTTGTATGTGCGCAGTGCTTGGCTAGCGAGGAACGCATTGTGTGCAAAGCATGCGAGGTTTGCGAGCGAGGCATGGATAGCGTGTCGCGCATGACGTGCATGGGTTGCGGTGAACGCGTGACGAGCATTGCACGCGTTGAACGCAAGGGTTGCACTTGATGCAACTCGTGCATGACACGCGCAGAGTGCGAGGCTTGTACGTCACGCATGACATGCGTGTTATGCTACGCGCGCACGTAATGCACAGTGTGCGTGTGTCGCGGGTGAAGCAGACTTAGCGCGCAATGCATGCAGTGCTTGGATTGCCCGTCACGCACAGTCTGCATGCAGCCCACGTACAGCGTGGATTGCGCACACAGCAAGCAATGCACATATTGCATGCAGCGCGTGGTTCACACGCAATGCACGCCTAGCAAGTGTCAACGCCCTCGATGAAAGGTCCGCAATGCAGCCACGCAAAATCGCACTCGGCAACCAGAAGGGTGGCGTAGGCAAGACGGCCTCCACTCTCGGGCTTGCCAGCGCCATCACCGCGGTCGGCGGAAAAGTACTTGTCGTCGACATGGACCAACAGGGCAATACGACCGGTGGCCTCGGCGTCACTCTCGAAGAGGGCATGATGACGGCCTACCACCTCATGAACCAGACCAGGGAAGGCATTGCAGCCGAGGCGATCATTGCCACCCCATGGGATGGCGTCGACCTCATTCCCGCAGACGAAGAGCTCGGCAAAATCGAATCGGATGGGTCGAATGACCTGGTGTTTCGCCTAGACGTTGCGTTCGAAGGGCTCGACCTTTCTCCTTATGACGCTGTGCTTTTCGACTGCCCTCCCAATATGGGCAAGGTGCTGTTCGCGGTTCTTATTGCAGCAGATGGCGTTGTCGCCATCACCGAACCCACAATCGACAGTGTCGGCGGCGTTCAGAAGCTCGAAGAGACAATCGACACCGTTCGTAAACGGGCGAACCCGAAGCTGGAATTCGACAAGATCGTGATCAGTCGTAAACGATCCACCGGCGAACATGAGTTCAGAGAGAGCGAGCTACGGGAGACCTACGGCTCACTCGTCGCCAAGACATCGATCCCGGAACTCGCGGCCCGCCAGGACGCGCACTCGAATCGCACTCCGATTCACCAGTTCAAGGGTGGGAAAGCATTGACGCTGCAACTTGCCTACAGTGACTTGCTCGCTGAGTTGCCCATCGTGATCGGAGCCCCGGCATGAGCGTGAAGCGGGAACCTGCGATTCGTAAGACACATCCGGCTGAACTCATCCCGGAACGTCCGCCCAGGGGAGACGCGACCCCTGCGGCACCTGCAGCTACGCCACCATCGCCTCCAGCGGATCTCAGTGCCCGCAAAGATGAGGAGGAGAAGCTGTCGATGACCCACAACACGCGCATCAAACCTTCGACCAAGGATCGCCTCCGGCGTGGCGTCGA
>NZ_LVCT01000526.1:0-831 GCF_001647205.1 Rhodococcus sp. EPR-134 | reverse complement strand
AGAGCGTCGCGTGCATGGCGTGCACTGCGTGCACGCATGATGGGGTGTCTTGATTCTTGATTGTGGAGTTCGGCCCCGGGGCGAGGGCATCGTGTGTTTCGGCTGGAAGACCTAATTAGAGGCGCCTGGCACGACAGCCGAGTAGGCATGTGTGGGGGACATTTCCAAGGACCTCGATATTGAGAACGGCTGTCGGGTGCGGGCGGGAGGTGAACCGCCGGGGCGGGAAGTCCTTGCTGTGCGCGCGCAATGCCATGTCCCTCTCATCTGCCGGACAGTCCGTTCTGTAGAACTTGGAAGCCTTGGCAGCGCAAAGCCTGGAGCAAATTGCGTGAACAATCCGCTGCAGTCACGCAATTCTCACGCAAAATTGCAGACCACCCCACGTCCCTCTGAGATCAACAGGCACGCAGCTGGAACGACATCACTGACGTGCTTTGAGTGCGACGCAAAAAGCATCAGTCGACTCTCGGATACGACCGCCAGAAATCGCTGTCAACCCTCACCGCACGCAACGCCGACGAAACGCAAGGAGTTCCCACCAGAGAAAGTCTTCCGAAACCAGGAGGAGTCCCGCCGGCGGCAACCAGCGGGACTCCAGACCGAGAACACCCCTTGTAGGAAGGAAAACCCGATCATGGGTGATTTTAGTCTGCGCGCAGCGCGGATCCAGCTTGGAGCACTGATCGCCGCACTTCTCATCGCGATTTTCATCGCAATCGGGATCACCGCAGGCGCATTTGTCCTCTCCTTCGCAGTCCAACGGGACCTCGCGCGCCAAGGAACCATCCCCGAAAACCTCGCATGGATCTTTCCCGTCATCGTTGACAG
>NZ_LVCT01000525.1:0-3560 GCF_001647205.1 Rhodococcus sp. EPR-134 | reverse complement strand
GGTGGTCGCGATCAGCATCCTCGGGAACGCCTACCATGCGTTCCACTCCGCAACAGTTGCGCAACAGGCCGTTGCGGCAGGTCAGAGCATCGGCTACACGCCTCTCGACCCGGCCGTTGCTGCCATGATCGCGGTCATTCCGCCGGTGCTCGTACTCGCCTTTACGCACGGTCTGGGAATCCTGATCAAAGCAACGGGTATTGCATATTCCGACTACAAGATCGAGATCGACAATGCTGCCGCAGGTGTGGGTACGGTTGCTACGCAAAGCGTCGTCATGCGCAACGAAACAGCCGTAGGAGCCCAGCATTCTTTAGGCGTCGTAGAAACGCATGACGCGCGGGAAAGCGCTCCACATCCGAGCCCCTCCGAACAAACGGGGTCTTCAGTGGACCCGGAGCCGTCGAACGCAGAGGCGGTGGCGCACGCCGAACTCGAATGGTTCATTGCCACATCGGACCTGCCCGACGCTGTCAAGGACACCGCACGACGCAAGCTTGCAGACCCGACTCTCACCTGGGAGATGATCGCCCAGACGTCCAACCCTCCCGTTGCAACATCGACCTCGTGGCGCCGATACGAAAAGTTCGATACCGCGGCCCGAGCAGCTGGCTTCGACAACCCGCCGCTCATCGACATGCGAGCCTCCGATGTTCACTTCACCGACCAACTCGTCACTACAACGTGAGTAGCGCCGCAACCTGCCAACGCCAAGGTTCCCGAGCGCCAGGAATTGCATCATCATGGAGGGGTTGACCACAGCAGAGTCCCCACAGACTGCAGGTAAGGAACCCGCATTGACCGACCCAGACGACCGACACCACGTGATCGTTCCGCCCGAACCGCGCCAGCGACCCCGACAACAGCGAGCGCACGAGACGAAGGCCAAGATCCTCAAGGCAGCTGCACGCTCATTCTCGATCGATGGGTACGCCGCTACCTCCACGAACGACATCGTTGCGGAGGCTGCCTCCACGAAAGGAGCCGTGTACTTCCACTTCGACTCCAAGGAAACGATCGCGCGAGAACTCATCAACCACTGGTTGACCGCGCTCGGCGGAATCCAACAATCAACCGACGAATCAGCAATACCAGCGATCGAGAAGTTGGCTGCATTCTTCAACGGTTCAGCGACGCTTATAGCCGACGATGCCCTGGCCCGAGCCGGCCTCAGGCTTACCACAGAAGCAGGTCTCGATACCGCCCCACCCGCGTTCCGTGAGTGGGTGGAACTCGTCAGCCGACTCGTCGATACTGCGATCGCAGACGGACAGCTTCCCGCCTCTGCCGCCCAGCGCCTGGCCGCGAATCTGTGCGCGGGATTTATCGGCGCAGTTCAAGTCATACAGGTACTGGGCGACCCTGGAGATTTCACTTCACGCATCGACGACTTAGTGAACGCGTATTTGATTTCAGATGCGTAGTCCGCGCGCTGGCGAGGTCGTGAGTAGGGGAGAGGAACCGGACTCAATCCTCGCGGTGACGTCGCCAACCGTGTGCACGGTGTACTGCTAATTCCTCGACGGTAGCGGAGCAGTTGCGTCGTCGAGAGGAGTGACAAAGTGCCTGACATCGAGAGCCGAATCCCCGAAGTGCTTTGTCTCATAGCGAATATTTCAGCGATCCGAGCCGTACCGACGTGGAGACGTCACCAGCGATGGGACCGTCACTGAGACTGAAGAACACCAGACAGAGATCGACCGATGAAGACAGCGGAAACCGTGTGCGTGGCAAGGTGTGCCGCGTCGGGGCCGCTGAGCACTTCATCGGCCCTTGCCTCCCGTTGAAATGATCGGTTCCAGAACTCGCACGGGATGGTGGTACCAAAACGAATCCCACTTCGGTACCATCAGCATATGAGCACGCAGATCGCGGTACGACTACCGGACGAGATCGTGGAATTTCTCGACGACGAAGTCAGGGAACATCGCGCCGCCTCGCGAGCCTCACTAGTGTTGCGCGCTCTCGAACGGGAGCGTCGCCGTCAGATAGCCGCACGAGACGCGGAGATCCTCTCGGCCGCAACATCCGAACATGATTTGAGCCCCCTCGCTCACCACGCCGTGAATCGACAGCCAACAGGCTCGACCTGATGCGACCAATTCACGAAGCCAAGCTCGACACAGTTCGGCCGGTCCTCGTACTCACCCGAGAGATGGTCCGTCCACACCTCGGGACCGTCACGGTAGCGCCCATCACCGGCGAGATCCGAGGACTGTCCACTGAGGTGTCCGTCAGCGTCGCTAACGGACTATCCGCCGACGCGGTGGTCAGTTGCGACCACATCACGACCATTCCCGTCAGTGCACTCGGCAACATCATCGGTTATCTTCTTCCAGCGCAAGAGGAATCACTGTCCATAGCCGTGCGCGCCGCCTTCGATCTCGAATGATGACGACAGTGAACGGAAAGGATGAAACATGGCGCTGAAGAAAGGGGAGCAGTTCACGCTATTCGAGCTCGAGCCACCAGAATCCGCTACTCGTTCGGACGAAGTTCCCGAACCCGATCAGCCTTCTTTGTTCGACGTTGAGGACACCGCTTGTCTCGAAACGGATTCCGGGGTTGCGGAGCACCCCCGGATCGACGACGTCATCGCCCCTCCGGATGAGCGCTCCAACGAAATGGAAACGGAACCCACCCAGGCGTCAGAACTCGACGCAACCGAACCGGCCGCCCTTCCTCCCGCCAGCGAGGCAGCAGACGGCCACGCCG
Source organism: Rhodococcus sp. EPR-134 (assembly GCF_001647205.1). Classification (NCBI taxonomy): domain Bacteria; kingdom Bacillati; phylum Actinomycetota; class Actinomycetes; order Mycobacteriales; family Nocardiaceae; genus Rhodococcus; species Rhodococcus sp. EPR-134. The sequence goes on along the minus strand of NZ_LVCT01000525.1, from coordinate 845 downwards.
TCATTGTCACAGCAGCCGGCACCTACACACCATCTGGCCACACACTCACCGGCCCAGTCGATTCCATCGAAAAACTCGACAAACTCATCAGATGGGCAACGCTCACCCCGCTGGGCGCACCGGCACAGATCTGGATAGTCGGAATCGAAGCCTGCGAAATGCTCGGATGGATCATCGACCCAGGCAGCGAAGACGATGTCGACGACATGGAAATCCTCCGCACCCGCGCTGCCGAAGAACTCACCGCGATCCTCCACGCCACGCTGACCCCAATGCTGACCGCAGGATGGGAACTGCGCGGAGAACCCGGCCACGTCGTTCACCTCTCCCGCACCACCGGGAACTTCACATCCATGGTCGACATTTTCATCGAACCCTACGTGTGGACCTACTGGAACAAAGACTTCGGATGGGGCAATCGCGTGGGGGACATGGGGATCCTCGGATCACCGGCCGCCGGAACCTACCTCCCCGACGACGACCTCCCCGCTGCGCAGGAACTGGGACGCCGACTCGCCTGGTGCGCACAACACCTCGGCGTGCTCCCCGGCCCCACCCCCGCACGCACCGGCGCCGCCATCGTCGACAAGATCAAACGCGACCGCACCCGCAGCGGTAAAGGAATCGTCGTCACTGTCGGTGGACCGGTCCCACCGCTGGACGGCGAACCCCGCGGAGATCTCGAACCTGCCCTCGGATGGACCCGCATCCCGGACCTCGAAGAACTTTCCGACGCAACACAACTGGTATCGATAGACCAACGAGCTGCGTACCTCGCTTCCGCTGGCATGCTCGAATTCGGCTACGGAAAACCTCGACATCTTCGCGGCGAGAACGCGCTCGAC
>NZ_LVCT01000524.1:0-1051 GCF_001647205.1 Rhodococcus sp. EPR-134 | reverse complement strand
GCAGACCTGGATCACCACCGTCAGCCTCGATGCACTTCAAACGTCCATCGCCGATGGCGGAATCGGCGCAGAACTCGACGACCTCGACATCGCAGAAGCATGGGTCTACCCCGAACAGGGTCGAGCCCTCGACAAGTGGGCGAAAATCTTGCGAGAAGCCCGCAAAGTTGCCGTCGACACAGGCGACACAGCAATGAAACGGTTCATCGGCGCCTGCTACAAGGGTTACATCGGCCGAATGGTCAACCCCGACATGTGGACCGCCAAACAAATGCAACACCACCACCAACCGCTCTGGCGAGCAGCGATCATCGCACACTGCCGCTGGCGAGGCCGCCGCGTCGCGATGCGCATCGCACGCGAAACCGGGCGTTGGCCACTGCGCACCGTCACCGACTCCTGGGTCTACCCGCTGCCCCCGGGCATCGACATCGCAGACAACAGTGACGCACTCGGGAAAATGACTCTGGAAAAGAGCGCCCCGCTCACCGAAAACATAACCGTCATGCTGACCGACGCCCGCGACACCCACGAGATCAACCTCGCACTCAAAGCTGCGTTCACCGACGAAGATGAAGGAAACATATAGTGGCCCTGCATCTTCCGAAACCGCGATCAACCAAACCCGCACAAAAGACCGTCGGCTTGGACGGACTCAACGTATCCGTCTCGACAGCAGCGACCAGCGGTATCGAAAAATCTAAATCGGTCAAAAGTGGGGGATTGGCCGGACTCACCAGCAAAGTCTCCGTACGCCAGATCCGTACCGAAATCGGCAAAGAAGGCCTACGGCAAGCAGCTGTCGACGCCGGAAGAAAGCCCCCCTCGGACCGAACACTGCGCCGCTGGGCGCAGCAAGGACGAATCCCACACCCCGACGTCACCGAACGCGCACAACGGCGAGCCGCCATCGAACGCCTCGGCGGAATCGACGCTGTCGCAAAGAAAATCGGCCGTTCACGATCAGCGGTCTCGCGCTACCGTTCCGGCGAAACGAACGAACTGCGCGCTGACGCGAAAAAGAAACTCAAAAACGTCAAAGCCCGAGACA
>NZ_LVCT01000523.1:0-306 GCF_001647205.1 Rhodococcus sp. EPR-134 | reverse complement strand
ATTACCCTGAAAACAAGGGATTCGACCAGTACGGCGACACTTTCGGATTTCACTTCGATTCCATCGAATCCGTCCACATCGACTGGACATAGAACTGCCTGCCCTGCCCCTCGACGCACCGGGCAGGACCAGGCATCGCATTCGCAGACCCTCGTGCGAAACACCGGTAGCGATCTCGGCACCAGAGGATATGTCGGCCAGGTTCGGAATCGAATGGCGCCTCTCAGCCGGAGTTGTCAGGTTTGACGGGCAGTTGGGAGTCGAGTTCGGAGACAGTGGCTTCCACAGCTGCCGCGATCTCGTCGT
>NZ_LVCT01000522.1:0-22279 GCF_001647205.1 Rhodococcus sp. EPR-134 | reverse complement strand
CTCGGCCGATTGACCCCCATAGAATACGAGACCATCATGACCACACCAGCCACTCAGGCTGCGTGACTCAACCTGTCACCTGATCGTGCAGCAGACCCACCCCGTCGAGATGCTCGATGAATGTCGTCACGAAGTGCTGACGGGTCTGCTCTCCGTCGCTGACGATGTCGATGCCGCGATCGCTCTGTTCCTGAGCGGCGATAAGCAGTGCATCTTGCTTGCCTTCGACCAACTCATCGCCCTGCAGCTTCCAGGGCGCCCAGAGGGTTTCAGGCCGGGCGAGCCACGAGGGCTTGGGCAGGCTGCCGACGATGGACGTGGGCAAGATCTGGTTCATGGTCGACTTTCCTCCGGTGGTCATCCGACGAGAACGGGGAAGCGGGCGGCCCACTGTTCGAGTAACTCGCGGTGGGGCTTCACAAAGTGGTCTTCCGTGTACTTGCCCTGCTTGGTTGCCAGCTGATCGCGTTCGATGCGGTCGTAGACGATCGGGGTAGGCGAGTAGTCCTGCTGATCCAGGTTCGGTCGGTAGATCTCAGCGGCCGGCGAGTTCGCGTTGTAGCTCTCCGGCCGATAGATCCTCTGGAAGGTCTCCATCACACTGATCGTGCCGATGAGCTGAAGGTCGGTGTAGTCGTTGAGCAGATCGCCGCGGAAGTAGAACGCGAGCGGGGCGACACCGTCGGGCGGCAGGAAGTACCTGACCTGCAGCCCCATCTTCCCGAAGTACTCGTCGGTCAACGAGTAGTCGTCCTGCTGGTACTCGACACCGAGGGTCGGATGGTGATCCCGGGTCCGGTGGTAGGTCCGGCTTGTGGACACGCTGATGCAGATCACGGGATCGACCGCGAAGCGTTCCCTGTAGGCCTCGGAGTCGAGGAAATGTTGGAACAGTTTGCCGTGCAGGTCACCGAAGTCGCCGGGCACAGTGAACTCAGAGGCGCCCTCGTTGACTGCCGGCAGTCGAACACTGAAGTCGAAGTCGCGGACGTAGGAGGAGAAGTTGTTCCCGACGATCCCCGGGAATCGTGCGCCGGTGAGGCGATCGACGATCTGAATATCCAGTACCTCGATCAGGGGGAGTCGGTGATCCGCGCCGTCCGAGCTGAACTGCAGCTCCGCGGAGACGATCTCGAGCTCGACGGCGTAGCGGTCCAGGCCCGGGTTGTCCCGGCGTGCGAGACCATTGAACCGGTGGTTGATCATCGCCAGGGTTCGGCGGAGGTTCTGCTGACGGTGTTCGCCTCGGGCCAGATTGGCGAAGTTCGTGGTAGTCCGAGAATGCACCGACGGCGAGTAGTCCTCGTTGAAGCGGGTGGTGGTGATGCTGAACGTGAATTCGTTCGACATGAACGTCCAATTCGGGTCTTGATCGGCCGGGCTCGGCCTTGCGGAAAGTCTCTGCCACTATCCTGCAGTTCCAGTTCAGTTATCGGGTAACAAATGTTGCCTATGGTCCTCTATAGCACTTAGCTATGGCGCGAGAATCCAGAGGCATCACCCTGCAGCAACTGCATTACTTCATCGAGGTCGCGGCGGAGGGGTCGATCACCGGCGCCGCAGACCTTCTCTACGTCGCCCAGCCGACCATGTCTGCCGCGATGAAAGACCTGGAATCCCGAGTGGGACGCACCCTCCTCACTCGATCGGCCCGGGGGGCGACGTTGACCGAGGAGGGCGCGGAGTTTCTCGGCTATGCCAGGCAGGTCGTCGAGCAGATGTCGCTGCTGGAGCAGCGCTACCTCGGTCAGCCACCGTCCCGTCGGCTGCTCGGAGTCTCGGCTCAGCACTACTCATTCGTGGTCGAGGCGTTCATCCGGATGGTGGACTCCGTTGACGCGGCACAGTACGAGTTCTCGCTTCGTGAGACCCGGACCTGGGACATCATCGAGGACATCCGGATGCTCCGCAGTGAAGTGGGCATCCTGTACCGCAATGACTTCAACCGGAAGGTCATCGACAAACTCCTGCGAGATTCCGGTCTGGTGTTCCGCCCGCTCTTCGCCGCGGTGCCACACATCTTCATCTCCAGGCAGAACCCGTTGGCCTCCCGAGATCGCGTCGCTCTCGATGATCTGGCCGACCTGCCACGGCTCACCTTCGACCAGGGCGCGAACAACTCGTTCTATTTCGCCGAAGAGATCCTCTCCACCCTGTCGAGCAAGCGGGAAATCCGGGTCTCCGACCGCGCGACAATCTTCAATCTCATGATCGGACTCGACGGTTACACGATCTCGACCGGCATCATCAGTGACGATCTCGACCCCGAGATCGTCGCCATCCCACTCGACGTGGACGAGAGCATCGAGATCGGCTGGATCAGCCATTCCGGGGTCCCGCTCACGGCGCAGGCACAGCGCTACCTCGCCGAGGTGCGTGCCGTCGTCGCCGACTACGGAATCGAGCTGCTCGACTCTCCGTGAATCGGGCCGCGAGTGCGGATCACGGTCGGCGACAACGCGCGGATGGAGGGAACGGACCACGTGATGGTCGACGGCAACGGTGTGAAGTCTCGCTTCAACGGCTGGCGGCCTGCGTCTACACCACTGCGGAAATATCCCGGGGGTCCCACAAGGCGACCGCGTATCGCAGGTACGCGGCCTGGGGGGCTGAGGTGCTCCGACTCCACGCGAACGCACAGGGGTTCGTTGCAGCGGTGTTCGCAGACTCTTCCATCGGCTAGTTTGTCGTTAATCAGGAGCGCGAAAGATTGATACTCGATGCTGAATATGTGTTGCGCGCCGATGAGATTCCCGATGACTTGTGGGCTGTGATCGAGCCCGTTCTGCTCCCCCACTGGCGGGCCGAAGGGTGCTTCCGTGGAACGACCACCGGTTGCCCCTGGAAGACATCTCACGGGGTGTAGGAGTCAAGCCGCGATCGGTAGGGGAGGTGGGAATGCGTGCAGTTCGTCGAAGAGTTCGCGGGTGGTGAGGCAGTGGTGGAGTTGGCCGAGGAATCGGTTGAACAGATGTCGTTGAGCTTGATGGTTCCAGTCCCCGCCGGCGCGTCGGGCGTCGAAATGCCGTCTGGCTCCGGGGGATGCTTGGAGGGCGCTGAATGCCCAGATTGTTCCCGCTGCAGCCAGTCTCCGGTTCTTGACGTGCCGGTGCAGGACGAAGGTTTTCTTCCCGCTGGCGCGGGTGATCGGGGCGGCGCCGGCGTACGCCTTGAGGCCGCGGGCGGTGACGAATCGGGTGCGGTCGTCACCGATCTCGGCGAGTACTCGGGCTCCGGCGAGTGTGCCGAGCCCGGGGAAGCTGGTGATGATCTTCGCATCCGGGTGCTCGGCGAAGAGCACGCTGACGTGTTCGGCGAGGGTCTCGGCAGCTGCGCAGGCGGCATCGAATTGCTGCAGCAACGTCATCAGGCTGATTCCCATCGCCGCTTCGATTTGCGGTGGCTGGCGAAGCTCCGGGGCGCGCATGATGCCCCGCAACCGTTCGACGTCGCGGTCGATGTATCGGGAACGTCCGGCCCTCTTGAGCGCCGCCCGAAGTTGGGGCCGGGTCAACGCGGCAGCTGCGGTCGGAGTCGGAGCGGCAGCGAGCACGCTGCGGGCATCGGGGCGGGTCAATCCGTCTTCGAGAGACTGAAACGCGACCAGAGCTGCTGGGTAGTACTCCTTGAGGAGCGAGCGGATCTCGTTTTGGAAGCGTTGCCGAGACCAGACGGCGTCCTGTTGGGCGCGGGCAAGAACCCGAATGGCCAGCGCAGTGTCGGTGTCGGCCGGCAACGGACGGTGTGCGCCGGCGTCGGTGCGCACGATGTTCGCCAGCATGACCGCGTCGGCGGAATCGGATTTCGATCCGGACACCGAATGCCGGGACCGGTACCGCGAGGCGGCCAGCGGATTGATCGGGTAGATGACCCGGCCACTCGCACGGAGCGCGGCGATCCACAGGCCGTGATCGGTTTCGATCCCGACCGGGATCAGATCCTGGGCGGTGTCGCCGGCTTCGGCGAACGCCTCGAGCAGTCGGGCGAACCCGACGGCGTCGTTGCTGACGCGTCCGCGGCGCACGACGTCACCCAGGTCGTCGAGGATCGCGAAGTCGTGATGGTTTTCGGCCCAATCGATTCCGCAGTACAGTCCCACCGCGCCTCCCAATGTCGATGTGCAGGTTGCGAACCCGTGTGGTGCACGCGGCGACCTAATTGCAGGACTCGACGGTCCGTCATCTCACCAGCCGTTCGTGACACCAGCGCACCGCAGGGCACTCGATCTGCCGAAGAGCTCACGGCTCGGGAACACAGAAGAAGAGATCACCCCTGCGGCGGGCTCGTACCACGACATCTCACCACGCCAGAAGGTGCACCGCCCGGCGCTGCCTCTCTTCCAGAAGGCGTCGCATGCGCCGGGAAAACCCTGGAGTCCGCCGGGCAGTGCACCCGCAGAAACACCAGAGCAGCGTGAGCGTTACCGCTCCGTCGGTCCGTGCTTCTACACACCAATTAGGAAAGAACCCAGTCATGACCGACTTTAGCCTTCGGGCAGCTCGCATTCAGCTAGGCGCATTGCTCGCCGCACTGGCACTCGCGATCGTCATTGCGCTCGGTATCACCACCGGCGCATTCGTACTTTCCTTCGCCGTGCAACGCGACCTCGCACGGCAAGCACTGATCCCCGAACACCTGACCTGGATCTTCCCGGCGATCGTCGACAGCGCCATCCTCGGCGCCACCATCGCCATCGTCATCATCAGCACGCTCAACATGAACAAACGAGACCGAGGCTTCTACATCGCACTCGCCGTCAGCGTCGTCGCGATCAGCATCCTCGGAAACGCCTACCACGCCTATCACGCAGCAATCGCCGCACAGGAGTCAATCGATGGTGGGGGAGACCTTGGTTTCATTCCACTGGCGCCGGCCATTGCAGCGGCCATAGCGATCATTCCGCCGGCCCTGGTCTTGGCATTCACCCACGGAATCACAATCCTGGTGAAGGCAGTCGGAACGGCCTACGCCACTTACCGTGCGATCGTCGAAAATGCCACCGACAGTGAGGATGCAACGAGTACTGCGTCTGACCTCACCGTAGGCCGGGGACCAATCCGCGTCCCTCAGCCCCGCGAGAAGTTCGCCCACAATATTGCGGACCATCGGGAGTCGGATCTAGACGTAGACGCCACAACGGCGGATGCGAAGGCCTGCATTGACGACGCTATTGCGGACTATGCGGAACCTTTTTTCGTGGATGAAACGATGAACGACCTGGACGAGATCCTCGACTCCCAAGACACCGCTGCGGAGTCCCCAGCCCGCCGCGATGCCGAAGAAGCACAGGCCGACACCGATGCCGACATAGACGACCTCATGTCCTTGAGCGCCCGGTCGAATCCCGGTCGAATCTCGCGAAGACGTGAAAGATACAGCGGTCCGCAAGCTCACAAATCCGAACCTCACGTGGGAGACCATCGCTCTGGAAACGAAACCGCCTGTCGCGACATCGACCGCATGGCGCCGGTACGAGAAGTTCGATACCGCAGCCCGCGAAGCAGGATTCACGAGCCCGCCATTGCCCGACCTTCGGTCCGCCGAGAACATCGCTGACCGCGAACTCACCACCGTCTGAACAAGTCTCACCAACAAAGGTGGCCCCGACAATGCTGTAACACCGCCGGGGCCGATGACCACAGAAAGCACCTGTGACCAATGAACGATCATAACGAGCTCTCCGAAGGCATCGACCCCGGAAAGCACCTGTGACCAATGAACGATCATAACGAGCTCTCCGAAGGCATCGACCACGGAAAAACAGGCCGCCCACCGATGCAGCCACGAGCGAAAATCACCCGAGAAGCGATCCTCGAGGCCTCCGCAACCCTGTTCAGCAAGACGGGATACGCGGGCACCACCATCGACGACATCGTCACACTCGCCCCGGTCACCAAGGGAGCGATGTACTTCCACTTCTCGAAGAAAGAATCCATCGCGAGGGAGATGCTTCGCCGCTGGTCCGACGCAGTCACCGCGACAGTCGGGAAAGCGATCGCAACCGGTCAACCCGCCGACCGGCAAGTACTGATGATCTACCGCGAACTCGCCCGCCGCACCCAAAACGAGGCGATCATCCTCGCCGGCCTCATCCCGTCCGTCGACAAGTCGCTCAGCGGCGCCCGAGCCACCTACGAAGCGTGGACCGCTGCGATCGAACCGATCGTCGTCGACGCGAGTCGTTCCGGCGCCCTCGACTCCGCCCTGTCGCGCTTTGCCGATACTCTCTGCGCCGGTTTCGTCGGCGCTGTGCAGGTTGCCGCCAGTTTCGACGAGAACCAGACCATCAGCAGGCGGGTCGATGATCTACTGCTGATGTGGCGTGGAACGGACCCGGCCGCCGTCCGCATGGTCGAAGGAGCATCTCTGTGAACAGCCCCGTCGAATCGGCGAACGTCCCGGAAAATGCTGCCACCACGACAAGCCGCCGGATCGGTCGCGTCCCCGGCAGTAAGAACTCGGCAATGCAGGACCGTGCAGTGCGAACACGGGAAGCGATCATCGCCGTCGCAGCCCGGCATTTCGACACCGACGGCTACGGCCACACTAGCATCAACACCATCAGCGCTACCGGAAAATTCGCCAAAGGCGCGATGTACTACCACTTCCCATCCAAAGAAGCGATCGCAGAACACCTCATCTCAGACTGGAACCGCACCCTCGACGAAACCATCAGCGAAGCACTGACATCCGGTTCGAGCAGCACGGCAGGGGAGAAGCTGGCAGCGATCTTCGCATCCCTCGCTCGTCGGATTGCCGAGGACACCAACGTGCGGGCCGGAATGAAACTCACCCTCGAACCCACCATCGACAACGCGGCCGGGTTCGCGCACTGGGTCGACGCCGTCAATGACATCATCGACACCGCCATCACCGCCGGCGAACTCACCAACACGCTCACGACACACCGACTCGCATGGAACCTGTGCGCCGGCACCATCGGAGCCGTCAACGCATCAGCGATCTTGCACAAAAACGTCGACCTCACAACTCGCATCGATGACGTGCTCGCCATCCACCTGTCCGCCACACGCTGACGCCAATATCCGCCTTCCCCTGACTACAGGAAACAGCGAAACACTAGGGAGACTTCATGCCTGACCGCATTGCACCCAGCGACCTCTATCTGCAACTGCACGGCCAGCTGGGAGTAATCAACGGTCTGCTCCACCGAGTCGCCGCCAGCGCCGCCGATTACAAGCTGTACGACCCTGAAACACTCGAAGCGGACACCCTCGGCGATGCCACCACAGGGCCCGAGACTTACGAAGCCGTACTCCGCGAGCTCGACCTCGTTGACACCGCGCTCAAGGCAACCGACGCCGCCTACAGGCGCGTCCTTGACGAAGCCAGCCGTCTCTACTTGAAAGACTGACTGCCAGGACATCATTGGAGGATCTGCGCTTGACCGACACGCGAGTACACCTCACAGAGCCCCTACCTGGGCTTCCCATCTACTTGACCTTCTCCGAGATCAGGCATCTACCAACCCTCACCGAGATATTCCGACAGGCCACCGAAGAAGTTACGGCGGGTACAGATCCCGAGACCATCGTCACGCGCATCAAAAGGAAAGCCAGATTCGCCAACTCCCTCTTCGAACAGGCGATGAACTATCGATACATCACCCAGTCGGGAGACTCGTCCCGCTTGATTTCCGCACGTCAGCCCGGATGGATCAACATCACCGTTCATCCCCACACGGTAATTGCGGTGAACCCGTAGCCAACGACGGGGAAATAAGGTGCACGATGCAGTTTGCTGACAGCTTCTGACGATGGGTTTTCCGGTGTTGAGACAGAGCACGATGATGTAGACGTTGAACGCTCAGCCGATTCCCTCGCCGTACGGCCACTGGTTCAGATGCGGGGCCGTTCCGTCGAAGATCGACCGCAGAGCGCACGAACTCGCCAACCGGTATCCGATGGGACAGCCATCTGGTCGGACACCACGGCACTCGTCGACTCCCTCGGATGATTCTCAGAAGTTTTCAGCCATACCGATACCCACAGGGCTCTCGGACAGTGCCTCGCGTGCAGCGAAGCCGACGCCCTCACCACACTCCTCACGCTCACAGGCCGCGCCGACGGAGCACAATTGCTCATCGAACACCACGGACGAGGCGACGAACCGGACGAGAACCACTATCGGAAGTCGGTCCGAGCAGGGGAGGGAACACCTAAAGCCCAGTGATCCGGATCATGTTAATAGGTTCGTATTAACCAGTTAAAAACGGTAGAAACAGGTTAATTGGATTGCAATTGACCTATGACAAACGCCGAAGACATCACCCGCGGATTAACTCTCAAGTCTACCGCAGTGCCCACCACAGAGATTGCACCCACGCCGGAATCACCTCACGCGCAACCTGACTGATTCTCGTCGGAGTCCTCGACTGCACCGAGTGCATCACCGGAAAAGAACGGCCACCCACGTCAGTATCGACCGTGTAAGCGTATTCGCTGGGAACCACAAGGAAACCGAGCCGTTGTTTCATTTGCCTGCTCACTGGATTCCGGCAGATCGCTGAAGTGGATTTTGTTGCAGCATTTGATTCCCGGCCTTGTGACCATTGGCGAAGAAACACCGGTTGGATCAGTGATTCCCAAAAACAGCACATTTAACCTTACAGTTCTGTTGGAAATGCGGAGCCGGACGCGTGTCGCTAGCTGAGCATCATACGGCCGTGTGTCAGTACAGGTACATCGCCGCGCTCCGGACAGGTGGCGAAGAACCAAAGCGTAGAGCCCTCGTTCCAGACCGAGATTCGTAGGCTGTGACCGGGCAACACATAGCTCGAGAAACGAGCATCGAAACTGCCTACCCGTGCGGTATTCCCACCCAGCATCTCATCCACCAGTGCCTTGCCGACAATCCCGTATGTCGCTAATCCGTGCAGGGTGGGCCGCTCGAAGCCTGCCTGCCGAGCGAATACTGGATCCACATGAAGGGGATTTCGCCCGCCGTTCAGTCGGTACAGCAGGGCTTGATCCGGACGGGTTGTTCGATGGATGACCATATCTGGTGCGCGGTCGGGCAATACTGTTGGCGTTTCGGTCGACGGGGTCTTCTTGCCATGCCCGCCTTCGTCTTTGGCCCATATGCTTGTTTTACTGGTCCAGTAGGGCTCTCCGCTCGCTGTCATTGCCAGGGATTCCACTTCGATGACGGCGGCGCTTCCTCGATCCGACACGTTTGTCATGCGCGTTGTAATCATGGCGGAGTCTCTGGGAGCGACTGGACGGTGAATAACCAATTTCTGGCCTGCATGCAGGAGTTTCGCGGGCGCAACGTCGATTCCTGGCAGTGCCGTCGTATGCGGAGTGCTCGGCGCCGAGATCCCTTTTCCTGCAACCATTGCGAAGGTGGGAAGTACTTGCAGATTTCGCTCGTAAACCCAGCGTTGTTCGGTGAGGTCGGTTGGATCAGATCCTGCGCCTATGCTCAGGTGGTACAGCAAAACGTCCTGTTCGGTCCATTGCAGGCGCTGAACGGTAGGTTTCGCCGAAAGTGCGGCTGCGACGTCGATCGGCATCAGATCACTTTTGCGGACCGTAGCTCGGCGAGGTCCTCGTCATCGAATCCGAGCAGGGTTCGGTAAATTTCGTCCGTGTGGGCGCCCAATGCGCATCCGAGCGTTTCGATGCGACCCGGCGTCTCGCTGAAGTGCGGTAGCGGTGCAACCATCGAAATTTCGCCGAAATCTGGATCCTCGACATCGACAATGGTGCCCCGCTCGCGGTAGTGGGGGTTGTTGGCGATGTCGGCGACGTTCATGAGGGGAGATGCAGGAATGCCTACCGCACTGAGGATCTCGGTTGCTTCATCGGCATTCTTCTCTGCTGCCCACTCGCCGATGATCTTGTAGAGGTATTCGGGGTTCTCCGCGCGTGCGGCGCGCGTAGCGAAGCGCGGGTCGTCGGCAAGATCGGGTCGACCCAAGACCTGTGCGAGGCGGCGGAACAGCGGATCGGTTCCCGCGTGCACAGCAATCCGGCGGCCGTCTGCGGTATCGAAGTCGCTCGCCGGAACCAATGCCGGATTACGGTTACCGCTTCGCTCCCGGATCATGCCATTCGAGGAGTAGGACAGCAGCGCATCCTCACTGGCCCGGAACCCTGCCTCGTAGAGTGAGGAGTCGATGATTTGCCCCCGTCCACCGTTGGCGTCTCGGGGGTACAGGGCAGTCACTGTGGCGAAAGCTGTCAGGTAGGCGGCCATATAGTCGATCATCGCGAATCCTGTTCGCACCGGCGGGCGGTCGGGTTCACCGCTCACATAGGTGAGCCCGGAGAATGCGCTTGCGATCCGGTCGAATGCACCCCGATCTCGATAAGGTCCGGTCAGACCGTAGCCGGTGACGAAGACGAAGACGCCGTGCGGATTGAGTGCTTGCATCGACTCGGGGGACAGTCCCCATTTTTCGAGCGTGGGCAGGCGGTGATTGCTGACGACCACGTCGAACTGGGGGATGAGTTCACGCAAAATTTGCTGTCCTCGGGCCTGTCTCAGGTCGAGGGTGACGGATTTTTTGTTTCGCCCCTCCTGCGCCCACTGCAGTGAGCGGTTTCCCGGGGTTCCAAGATTGCCACGCAGGAAATCGCCGGCGGTCGGCTCCTCGACCTTGACGACCTCGGCGCCGAAGTCGGCGAGGAATGTAGTGGCGACGGGCGCCGCGATAACCGAGGAGATGTCCAGGACTCGGATGCCTTCAAGGGGTAGTTCAGCCATGTTCTTCAGCGTCCTTCGATGTCGTGCCATGAGTGGGATTTTGTCGCCAGGTGTCTCGGATGGGCTCTCGTCTCGGCGGGTGGGGCCGAGTTAATGCGCCCACGAAGCTGCATTCGCAACCGGCTCTCGAGTCGTCTGAAAGCCATTGGCAGGATGGTCTTCGTCGGCGTAGCCGAACGAGATTGCGCAGACGATCTTGCGGTTGTTGTCCAGTCCCAAGAATTCGCGGATGAACTCTGCGTAGCCGGCCAACGCTGCCTGAGGGATGCAGGCGACACCGAGGCTCTCCGCTGCGAGCAGGAATGTCCCGACATAGAGTCCGCAGTCCACCGCGCCGTACACACCGAGTGCGTCCTCAGTGGTTATCACTGCGACGTGAGGGGCTCCGAAAAATTCGAAGTTCTTCATCGCTTGTCCTACTGACGCGACACGGTCACCTGGCTCGATGCCCAGAGCGCCGTAGAGCTGGGCCGCACAGTGTCGTCGCCGGGCGCGATACTCACCTTCGTATGCATGTGGGAACGGAAAGTCCGGTTGATGTGGTCCACTACGCACGTGTTGGACTAAGCCACGCCGAAAACGCTCGGTAGCGTTTTTGCTTGTGATGGTGGCGTGCCAAGGTTGGGTGTTGCACCAGGATGGCGACTTCTGCGCCATCTCGAGAATTCGCTCGACGATATGGGCGGGAACTGGCTCCGGGCGAAAGGCACGGCAGCTTCGTCGGTCCTGCAGAATCGCGTCCAGGACTTCGGGACGTCCCGTGGTGTGTAGCTCTGAATCAGGCACTGAGCCAAGCCTTTCCAAAAAGCACGATGGAGTCCATGCTTGGTTCGATACCGTGAACGCCGGCCGCCCACAGAGTGAAAGTCGGCGCCGCGCCGAGTGTGACGAACGGGACGGTCTCGTTCACCAGGCCCTGAAGTTCTTCGAGCAATTCTCGACGTGCATCCGAGTCTGCATCGGTTGTCTGAAGTTGAGAGAGCAAGGCGTCCATGCGTGGGTTCGAATACCCCAGGTAGTTATTGTTGGACGTACTGTTCAGTGCTGATGTCAGTTTGTTGACGGGCGCGGCAGCGGGCAAGCTGATACCGGAATAGCTGATGTCGTAGTCGTGCGCGACGTTGAGTCTTTTGGTTACATCGCCGGCGCTGTTCTCCAGCTCCAGTGTCACTGTGAAGCCCACAGCTTGGAGCATCGACTGCACTGCGAGTGCAGTGGTCTGCGATTTCGCTGCGGCGATGCCCAGAAATGATAAGTGTCCGTCGTATCCGTCGCTCTTTGCCTCGTCGAGGAGTCGTTTCGCAGCCTCGGGGTTGTACTCCAGTCCGCTGACTTCACCGTGCAGCGGGGACCACTCGGGGAAGATCGAGGATCCGGGCAGGCCAGCTCCTTTGTCAACGCGTTCATTGAATGTGTCTAAATTGATGGCGTGAGCAATGGCTTGACGCACGCGAACATCGGCACCGGGGCGACCTGGACGGTTGTTGATCATGGCGACGCTAGCGAGGGGCATGGTCTCGACGTATCCGGCGTGACCCTCTGCTCGGGCGCGCTCGACAGCCTCTGCGGAACGGATGAACGCAACTTGGACGTCGTTCACATTGAGTGCTTCTATCTTTTCTGTGTCGCCTGTCAATCCAACGAAGCGCAGAGCATCCAGATATGGCTTTCCGTCCCAGTAGTCCGGTCTTGCCTTGAGTCGGAGTTCCTCATTTGGCCTGAATTGGTCAATTGTGAAGGGTCCGGCTCCGATGGGAGTGAATTGTTCACCCGCGACCGAGCTCGCGGAGACGACCATGCCGTAACCGCTGGCGAGTGTTGCGGGAAACTCTGTCCACGGCTGTTTCAGCGTGAACGTGATTGAGCGAGGTCCCGAGGTTTCCGCGGAAGCGACATTCGACTTCCATAGCTGGCTTCCGGGGCCGTTTGCGTTGGTGTATCTGTCGATGCTCCACATCACCGCGGCTGCAGTCACATCATTTCCGTCGCTGAACGTAACCCCATCGCGTAATTGCAGGATCCACTGCAACCCATCCGATGACATAGTCAATGACTTGGCCAAATGTGGGACGAACGTGCCGGAAGTGGGCTCGTAGCGCATCAGAACGTCGTAGATAGCCGCCATTTCATTGCCACCGGTCGAGCCCAGTGCCGGGGTCTTAGCCGGGTCGAGGTTGGTGACATTCGAATAGGCGGCCATCGTCACGGTGCCGCCGCCGGTGGGTTCGGTGGATGCTTGCTGCTCGCCGACGATCCCATTGTCGACAGCTCCCGTAGGCGTTTCCGTCAGATCCGCGCCGCTGGAGTCGCACGAGGCCAAGAGTGTCATCGTCAGCAGGGCGATGCCGATCGTCAATCGAGTGGATCGAGCACCGCTTCGTCGAAGCGGCAAGAACACGCGCATGGATCCTCCAGCCTGTGAACTAGCATAATGTTACTAACAAAACGCTAGCAGCAATGGGGTTCCATCACAAGGATTTTCGACCACTCGGATCAGGGGCCAAGACCAGGCTCGCGAACTGTTAGCGTTGTTTCGATCCAGAGGAGGGGCGATGACCGAATTACAGAATTCTGAGGACAACCGTGGCTCGCGCAGGTCTCGCGACCGGAAGGCAACTGAACAACGGATGCTCGATGCGGTGACACGACTGCTCGAGCGCGACGGTGTGCTGGCGGGCATCAACCTCCGGGAGGTGGCGGACGAGGCCGGTGTCAATCGCGGCCAGGTCTACCAGTATTTCGGTTCGAGAAGAGGTCTACTTCGTGCTGCAATTGCCCAGCACAGCTGGGGAGAAGCCGCGATTTTCCAGGCCGACCGCGCGCTCCCGTTCACGCAGAGGCGCGCGCGTGTGCTGGAAGAGACGATCCGTGCACAAGAAGCTTTGCAGCTTACCGCGCTTCTCGTGCTCGACGGAGATCCTGATGTACGGCTGTTCCCTCAGCTGGATCGCAGCAAGGCCGATCTCGAGCGCGATCAGAAAGAGGGGGATCTGCACCCCGATCTTGATCCGGTCGCAGCCCATGTCATGACTGCCGCAATGAACTACGGCTACACCATCTTTCGTGAGCAGATGAGTCGCGAGACAGGTATTCCGGTAGAACAGCTCGACGAGCGCGTCACCGAGGTGGCAGTCCGTATGCTCACGGGTCTGTCAAAATGAGCGACTAACGCATTCTCCCCTTATCTGGGAGCCGCTAAAGATCGTGAGTCACTGCTCATGTCGACCCAATTCGCAAATATCCTGCTTGTCTGCCAGGCACGGATACCCGTGTGAGCCACTCCAGCTGATCGGACCTTTCCGCATCCCGATCGGTGAGGAGAGACATGTCAATTCCACTGGAGGATGAGCGGATTCCAAAAGTGGGGCCGCTCGATGTGAGAGCGACCCCAAATGCTTTGTGATTCAGGAAATATGCTTGACGCTGATGACGCGGGTTTGTAAGAAGTCCTCGATGCCCGCGAGACCGCCTTCTCTGCCGAAGCCGCTGGACTTGGTACCGCCGAACGGTAACTCGACCTCCAACGCGTTGTGCTGGTTGACCCACACCGATCCGGCGTCTATCCGCTCGGCGACTGCGGTCGCCGCGGCTTCGTCAGCACCCCATACCGATGCTCCGAGCCCGAATTCCTGGGCATTGACCGTCGCGATCACGGCGTCCACGCTGCTGTATGCGACTACGGGGAAGACCGGCCCGAACTGCTCCAGCGCCACGATTTCGGCGGAATCGTCGACGCCGCAGACCAATGTCGGTTCGAGGAAATAGCCCGGCAGGTCGGTGCCGGGTTTTCCGCCGGCCACGATCGTGGCACCACCGGCCACTGCCTTGTCGAGCAGTCCCTGCACGAACTCGAGTTGCGCCTTGTTGTGAAGAGGACCCATCGTCGTACCGGGTGCGAGGCCGTCACCCACGGTGAGCCTGGCCATGAGTTCAGAGAATACCTGGCAGAATTCGTCCACTTTGCCTTCCGGTACATAAGCACGCTTGGGTGCGACGCACATCTGTCCGGCATTGAAGAAGGCCGAGTTCACGAGAAATTGTGCAGTGGAGGCGATATCGGCGTCTTCGAGCACGATCGCCGGATCGTTGCCGCCCAGTTCGAGAGTGACCGGAGTGATGGCCTCGGCTGCTTGTTTCATGATCAACTTGCCGACTCCGGTGGATCCGGTGAAGGTGACCTTGCGAATCAGGGGGTGTTCGACGAGTGCTTTGCCGATGGCCGGCCCGCCGTGGACGACCTGAATCACGCCCTCCGGCAGAATCGCGGCAAGGACCTCGACGACCTTGTCCACCACAAGGGAGACGGACTCGGCCGGCTTCACGACGACAGTGTTGCCGGCGGCGAGCGCTGGTGCGATCTTCGCGACCATCAGAAAGACCGGGAAATTCCACGGCACGATAGCGGCGACAGCCCCGAGCGGCACCCGCTGTATCCGGGCGGTTCGTCCCGCGACGTCGGGTCCGAATTCCTGGTCAGCCCACTCGATCTGAGCTGCGTGCGTGAAGTTTTTCGCGCTGATCCACATCTCGCCGCCGGCCTCGGTGGCCGTCTTGCCCTGTTCCTTCACCAGCAGGGGCACGATCTCGGCGCTCTTGCGTGTCAGCTCGAGAGCGCAGGAGTGCAGCAACTCTTGGCGGTATGTGCGGTCGGTTTTCCACTGTGTGAAGGCTGAGTCCGCGTTCCGGACGGCCTGATCGAGTTCCTCTTCGGTCGTGATCGGAATACGCCCGATCTCTTCGAGCGTGGCGGGGTTGATCGATACGAGTTCGTTCATCGTCTGTTCTCTCATCGTCGTGACTCTCGTCGTGTGCCAGTGGCTCAGTGTCCGAGCCACCGCGGCGGGCGCTTCTCGAAGAAAGCGCTGATGCCTTCCTTCATGTCGTCCGATTCGAGGAAGACCTCGATTGCTCGTTCGGTGGCCTGCCATCCGAGTGCGTCCTCGTCGACGGTCAGGGTGCGTAGCGCCCGCAGGCTCTCGCGTACCGACATCGGGGACGAGAGGCAGATGTCTTCGGCGAGCGCCATGGCTTGATCGAGCGCGCATCCCGCGTCGGCCACCTCGTTGACCAGTCCGAGTTGGTAGGCCCGGTCCGAGTCCAGTGTGCGACCCGAGATAAGTAGTTCTCGCGCGATGTTCGGTGGCAATGCCCGCGCGGCCCGAAAGAGGGCGCCCGATGTCGCGACGAGTCCGCGACGGGTCTCGGGGAGGCCGAAACTCGCTGTACGGGAAGCGATGAGCGCATCGCAGGCAAGCGCGATTTCGAATCCTCCGCCGAGGGCCGGTCCCTCGACGGCGGCGATCAGAGGGGTGCTCCGCTGCCGTCGGATGATCCCGTACTCGCCACCGCGCTCGGTTCTCAGGTCGGCGCCCGCGCTCAGGTCGGTGCCTGCACTGAAGATCGTCGTTGTCCCTGTGATGATTCCAGCCCACAGGGCCGGATCGTCGTCGAGTCGGTTGAGGGCCTCGTCGATTCCCTCTGCCATGGTGCGGTCGATCGCGTTGCGTTTGTTCTCCCGATCGAGGCGGATGAGCAGGATCCTGCCGTGCTGTTCTTGGATTACGCTCATGCGCCTACCACCTCAGCGACGGTGGCGCGTGCCCAGCGGTAGTCCGCCTTGCCGGCGGGAGAGCGCACGATGGCGGGAACGACGACGATCGAACGCGGGATTTTGTACCCGGCGATCGAGGCCCGGCAATGTTCGGCGATCTCATCGGTGTCGATATCCTCGAAGCCGTCGCGAAGTTGCACCACCGCCGAGACTTGTTCGCCGAATCGGGCGTTCGGTGTGCCGGCGACGACGGCATCCATCACGGCGTGATGACTCTTGATGGCAGCTTCGACCTCTTCGGGGAACACCTTCTCGCCGCCGGTGTTGATGCACACCGAGCCGCGGCCGAGCAGCACGATCGAGCCGTCCGGTTCGACCCGGCCCATGTCGCCGAGGATCGACATCCGTACCCCGTCGACCACGGGGAAGGTCTGTGCGGTCTTCTCCGGATCGTTGAAGTACCCGAGTGGTACGCGTCCGACGCGGGCAATGTATCCGAGCATGTCGGAGCCGGGTTCGACCGGACACAGTTTCTCGTCCACGACCAACATGTTGGGGTTGCCGACGACGCGCATGTTGCCGTCCGCGTCGATCTCGAGTGTGCCGTCCACCCCGGATTCCGATGCTCCGAAACCGTCGCGCAGGAACAGGTTCGGCATCAGCTCGAGTAGCTGGTTCTTCGAGCTGGCGGACCACAGTGCGCCGCCGGAGCTGACGAGTGTCAGCGAGGTGAGGTCATAGTCGGAGCCGTGGCGGGCTATCGCATCGGTGAACGGACGCGCCATCGCGTCACCGACCACCGTGATGCAGGAGAGCTGCTCGTCCTGAATGAGACGGAGCGCTTCGAGTGGTTCGAAGCTGCGCATCAGAACCTGTTTTGCGCCGCTGAAGAAGCCGCTGAACACCGAGTACACCGCAGCGCCGTGCATGAGCGGTGCCGGGAGCAGAAATGCCATGGGGTGGGAGTTGGCTGCGACAGCGTCGGCGAGGTCGGCGGTGTTGGTGAAGGCGGCACCGCCGTGGTTTCCGCCGCCGAGTGCGGCCATGAAGAAGTCCTCGTGTCGCCACACCACTCCCTTCGGCATTCCGGTTGTGCCCCCGGTGTAGATGACGAATCTGTCGTCATCGCTGCGTGGGCCGAAGTCCCGGTCCGTCGAGTGGGTCCGCATCGCGTCGTCGAAGTCATTGATAGGCAAGGGTATCGACGTCGGGTTATCCACGTACCCGAAGACCAGGACGTTCTTGATGCCAGGGCAGGCGGGGAGGGTGCCGGCGATGATCGGAACGAACTCGCCGTCGACGATCAACGAGACGATCCGAGAGTTGTTGTAAAGGTATGTCAGCTCGTCTTCGGTGTACCGGTAGTTGATGTTGACCGGCACCGCCCGAATCTTGAGGCAGGCCAGCAGTGCCTCGACGAACTGGGTGCTGTTGCGCATGTGGATGCCGACATGCTCACCCACCTGGACACCTTGCTTGGCGAGGTAGTGCGCGAGTCGGTTGGCCCGTTGGTCGAGCTGGGAGAACGTGCGACGCTCATCGCCGCAGACCAGTGCAGTGCGGTCGGGAAGTTTGTCGACAACGGCTTCGAAGAGGTCTGCAAGGTTCAACGACATGTGAGGGATCCTTCTCGAGTGGAACGAAGACGTGGGCAGCGGCGGGCCGTCAGCTCAGGACACCCAGTCCACGACTGTTCCGATGTCCGCCCGATCGGTGCGGAAGCCGTTGGCGGGGTGGGATTCGTCGGCATAGCCGAACGAGATCGAGCACACCACCTTGCGGTCGGAGGGAAGGTCGAAGAAAGTGCGAAGGTAAGGCGCGCTCCCGGCGAGAGCGGCCTGCGGAACAGCGGCGACACCGAGGCTGTGCGCGGCGAGCAGAAATGTGTTGATGTACAAGCCGCAGTCGATCGCGCCGTAAACTCCGAGTGCCTCGTCGGTGGTGATGATCGCGACGTGGGGTGCGTCGAACAGATCGAAGTTCTTCATGGTCTGCTCGGACGAGGCTTGGCGATCACCCGCCGCGATGCCCACGCTCGAATACAACTGCATTGCGCATTCCTTGCGGCGCGCGCCGTACACACCCCGGTACTCTGCTGGGAAAGGGAAGTCGGGCTCCTGCGGGGACGTTCGAACGTACTCGGCGAGTCCCTTCCGGAAGCGCTCGGTGCTTTCCCCTTCGGTGATCGAAACTTGCCAGGGCTGCGTGTTGCACCAGGAGGGAGTGCGCTGCGCCATCTCGAGGATCTGCTCGATCGTCTCACGCGGAACGGGGTCCGGTCGGAACCCTCGGCAGCTGCTGCGCGTCTCGAGTACGGACCGCAGATCGGTGTGGACAGGCAAGGTGGGTACTTCGGTCACGATGACACTCCTGTAGATGGCCGGACGATCAGGCGTCCGGAGATGGGGCGTTTGGACCCGTTGTGAAATGTTCGACGCGGAAGCCGTGGCTTCCGACGGGTTCTTGAACTGTTGCTGATTTCATCAGTAATATACTGGCGCAACAGAATTAGTTCTTCTAGATCAATCCTGGGGTGGGGATTCCCAAGTAGTCGAGCCGGTCAAATCGCTTATGAAAGGTCTTGTCCATAAGCACATCACAGATGACCCTGCGAAGCCCGAGGGCAATTCGAGAGTGCGATGACGAAACCGAGGGCGGCGACGATTCGCCCTCGGTTCGCCGCGATATTGTGTGAAGTCGCCGTTCCTTGTTGTTGCAGATTATCGGGAGAGGCCGACAGGCTTGTCGCCGACGATCGAAATCCGCTCCATCACACGGCGTGCCGGGTAGTAGTCGCTCGACGCGTAGTGCTGGCATGTCCGGTTGTCCCAGAAAGCGATGGTGTTCGGCTTCCAACGCAAACGAACCTGCAGTTCGGGGCGCATCAGGTGGCGGTACAGCAGGCGCAGCAACTCGTTCGATTCTTCCTTCGATACGCCCAGAATCCGTTGCGTAAAAGCGACATTGACGAAAAGAACGCGCCGGCCGGTCTCCGGGATCACTCGCACGACGGGGTGGTGTACCGGTGGGAAGTTCGGTCGGAGCGTGTCGATCGCGTCCTGTGGCATCCCGGACCCGAACGAGGTGATCCAGTCGTGCTCGGCTTCGAGGTGATCGATCCGGGCTTTGATGTCGTCGGGAAGTAGGTCGTATTCCGCGCCGGTGTCGGCCCAGAGTGTGTCGCCGCCGACGGCGGGGATCTCGACGGCACGCAAAACTGCTGCGAACGAGGGGAATTCGTGCCACGTGACGTCGTTGTGCCAGATGTTTTCGGCGCCGACGGCGGCTGCGTCCTTGGCGAGGGTGGCGACGTCGACATCGCTTTGCCCTGGTTGGGTGTAGCGGTAGAACGGGTGCTGTTCGAGGGCGCCCCAGGCTTCGGCAAAGGCACGGTGGTCCGCGCGTTCGATGTTCTGGTCCCGGAAGAAGAGGACCTTCCATTCGATCAGTGCGCGGCGCAGTTCGGCCATTACCTCGTCCGACAGGTCTCCGCCCAATCGTATTCCGGAGATTTCGGCCCCGATGGTCGGCGTCTGTGGTTCCAGCGAGAATAGTTCGTAGGGAAGGACTTCCATATTCGCTGCGGTCCGTGGGGCGATGATCGGCCCGAAGTAAGCGAGAGGATCGGTCGGAGTGGGTGCGGCAGTCGCCGGAAGTGCATATGTCATGAGGTCGCTCCTAAGGATTCGGTGGTAGTCGTCGAGATCGGTGCCTCGAGCATGGCTACGCAGGTATCGACGAGATCGGAGACGATCGCCGTGCTCTCTGCGGGGGTGCGATCAGCCGCTTCCTGCGCGGCGAGCATCGTCATGTTGTGCATGACGATGCTGTCGGTGCGCCAGATCGCGATCGGGTTCGGGGCAGGACAGAGTTCGATCAGCAGGTCCCGCACGTGGTTGTAGCTTTCCGCTCTCATGTGCTTCCGGATCAGGTCGGCGAGAGCCGGATTGAACAGGGCTTGGACGAGGAAGCGCCCATATCGGCTGCCGGGT
This sequence comes from Rhodococcus sp. EPR-134, assembly GCF_001647205.1. Classification (NCBI taxonomy): domain Bacteria; kingdom Bacillati; phylum Actinomycetota; class Actinomycetes; order Mycobacteriales; family Nocardiaceae; genus Rhodococcus; species Rhodococcus sp. EPR-134. The sequence goes on along the minus strand of NZ_LVCT01000522.1, from coordinate 2,005 downwards.
CGGCCGAGGGTTTCCGCTGCGAGCGGCCGGACGAGGGCCTCGACGGCTTGTCGGATGGTCGGCGGGGCTCCCAAGCGTGTTATCTCGTTGAGCATTTCCTGTCGGCGGGTGTCGACGGGAGACATGCGGGCTTCGACCAGTGCCTCGATAAGACCATCGTGAGAGCCGAAGTGGTACTTCGCTGCCGATTTGTTGGATTGGTTCGCCGCGAGCTGGACGCCAGTCAGCGTCAGTGCGTGCAATCCCTGTTCGGCGATGATCTGTTCGGCGGCCTCGATCATCGCCTGTCGAGACGTGGTCTGGATCATACCTAGAGATTAAGGGGCAACCCTTAATGTGTCAATGTCGCCTGTCGAGAGCGGTTCTCTGTATATGGCGGAGTGGGCGTCAGCTCATGCGAGAGGTTCTTCCCGGAGTGCCGGGGTCGCAGTCGCGACGTGGTCGTCAATGACTTCGGTTGCCGCACGCTCTCCGGACTCGATAGCTCCTTCGAAGAAGCCCTGCCACTGTCGGGCGGTTTCCGTTCCCGCCCAATAGATTCCGTCAGTGTGTTGTGTGTGCGCACTGGCAATCGAGGCGAGAGTTCCAGGCGTAGGGAGCGCGCTGTAGCCGCCGCGCGCCCAGGGGTCCTCGGTCCAGTTCTTCTCCAACCAGGTCCGGCGAGTTCGGGCTTTCTGTCCGAAGAGCCGTTCGAGAGCGTCCAGAACTGTCCTGCGTCGGATGTCGGGGTCCATGGCAGAGAGTCGGTCCGCATCGCGTCCACACGCCAGAATGCAGATATGTCCGGGCCCTCCGGGAGGCGAGACGTCGGCAACCGTCGTTGCCGGTCCGTCGGGAAGCAATGCCATCCCGGATTTTCCGTCCTCCCGCCAGACCGGGCGGTCATAGATCGCGAAGATCTTCAGCACTGATCCCATCCGGAGATTGTTCAGCGCCTCGAGTTGGGCTGGAGGTAGTGCCGGCTCGAAATCGATCTCCCTGGTGAGTGGGGGTGGGGTGGCGACGACAATCCGATCGGCCATGTGGTGAACGCCGGTGCTCGTTGTCACGCGATAGGACCCGCCGGATCGAGATACTGCCTGGGCTTGACTGTCGAGTCGCACGTCGAGTTCGGCAGCCATCAGTGTGGGAAGGCGGTCGGCGCCGTCCACGAACAGGTCTTGTTGAGCGCCACCCTCGAATCCCATGGTCGACCGCAGGCCGCCTGCGGAGGCGATCTCGTTCGCGAGTGCCAGCATCGAAATGTTACCGAGATCGGTGGATACGGCTTCTCGAAGTGTTGCGTCGGCCCATCGTCGGGCTCGGCGTGATGTGACGGCGGTTTCGAGCCATTCCTCGACGGTCGTGGTGTCCCAGCGGTCCGCAATCTTCGAGTGCCACGGCTGCGTCGGGTCGGTTTTCTTGACGAGGTGGTGCAGTCGCACAACGGCCGGCAGCAAGGTCATGAGATGGGGAAGCATATTCAGTCGATGGATGATGCCGTTTCCGCCGTGGCTCGTGCTTTCGAGGATTTGTTCCGATCCGGTGGTATGCGACGGGTAAGTGGTGAGACCGTAGTGATCGGCTAGTGCACGAATCCGCAGTTGACCGGGGCCGGTCCATTGCCCCCCTAGATCGATCGGGTTCTCTTCCGTGCGTTCGGTCAGCGCGCGACCCCCGACCCGGTTCTGTGACTCGAGTACGATCACTCGCATTCCGGCGCTGTGCAGGGATCGTGCTGCGGTCAACCCCGCATAGCCCGCACCGATGACGATGACATCGTGCTTCACAGTGTTCCTTTCCTATCTGTCCGGACGGTTGGCTTCGGCATTGGCGCAGTCAGTGACTGCGACGGCGCTGACCGAGAGCATCGCCGGCGCCCGGACCAACTTCTTCAAGTATCTACTGGTGAAGCGACCTCCTCGGTGAGATATTGTCAAGACCTGTGGATGAGGGTGTTTCAGGCGACCTCCGTTTCGCTTGATTCGTCGGGCTCAGCGGGTGAGATGTCGATGGGTCGTTCGAG
>NZ_LVCT01000521.1:0-6331 GCF_001647205.1 Rhodococcus sp. EPR-134 | reverse complement strand
ATCCAACAACAACCCACCCACAACCGGACGAGACGTGTCGTTCCACGACTCGAGCACCAAAGCACGCTCAGACACAGTCATGACCTCGACGTCACCGACCGCTGAACCGGGATCTGCGACCATCGCGCGCAGTATGCGGACAAACCGATCGGTGAAGGCGGACATGGTCGAGGCATCGAACAGATCCGTAGCGTAGAGCCAGGACAGCGCGATCCCTGCGGCATCCCCCGACTCGTTTTCCCGTGGAGCTGCGGTCAATTGCAAATCGAACTTCGCGATGTCGACGCCCGCGTCGAATCCTGAGACACGCAGTCCGGGCAATTCCAGTGCGTCGTCGGCCATGTTCTGGAAGAACAGCGCAACTTGGAACAACGGGTGGTGCGCTTGGGATCGTGCCGGGTCGAGCACTTCGACAAGCCGCTCGAATGGCACATCGGCGTTGGCAAAAGCCCCCAGATCGATGTCACGCACATGGTCGAACAAATCGGAGAAGCTTGCTCCTGGATTCACGGCCGTGCGTAACACCAGGGTGTTTACGAACATGCCGATCAGATCGTCGAGTTCGGGTTCCCCTCGTCCAGAGATTGGTGAACCGATCGCCACGTCACCGCTGCCGCTCGACCTTGCCAACAGGACCGCCAGCGCCGCATGGACGACCATGAACAGTGACACGTTGTGGTCAAGTGCGAGTTGCTCCAGGGCACTGTGCAATTCAGCGTCCACGTCCGAACGGTGGACGCCGCCTCTGGTGGAGAGAATTGAGGGTCGTGGACGGTCGGCCGGGAGTTCGATCTTCTCCGGCAGGTCTCGCAAGGTCGTCTTCCAGTACGCGAGCTGCTCGGACATCAACGATGTCGGATCGGAATCCACGCCGAGAACCTCACGCTGCCACATCGCGAAGTCTGCGTACTGCACCGGCAGCGGTGTCCACTCCGGACTCCGGCCGTCCACACGCGCAAGGTAGGCGAACGCAACGTCCCGAACCAACGGCGCTACGGAAACGCCGTCCGCTGAAATGTGGTGAACGACCATCGCCAGGACGTACTCGGACGGATCCGTCTGGAAAAGCTTGACCCGCAACGGAACTGCCGAGCTGACGTCGAATCCGGCGGTAACGAGCGCCAACAGTTCGCCGAGAAGTGCCGAATCGGCCAACGGAACGGGATCGAGGTCGATGTCTGCGGTCGATTCCGGCAGAATTTGCTGATAGCCCACACCGTCGATTCCTGGGTAGACAGTACGAAGGACTTCGTGCCGAGCTAGGACGTCACCGACCGCTGAGGCGAGCGCAACCGTGTCAAGCTCACCACTCAGGCGGAGGACGATCGGAATGTTGTTGACAGCAGATTCGGAATCGAACTGGCTCAGGAACCACATCCGTTGCTGCGCCAGCGACAACGGCACATGTTCCGGACGAATCACCGGCGCAAGCTGTACTCTGGCGGACCCCTCCGCCTCGGCTTCGATTCGGGCAGCCAATGCTTCGACCGTCGATACCTCGAAGAGGGTTTTCACCTGAATGCGTGTCCCGAACGCAGCTCCGAGACGTCCAGCCAGCCTTGCTGCAACAAGTGAGTTGCCGCCGAGTTCGAAGAAGTCGTCTTCGGCACCGACCCTCTCGACTCCGAGCAGGTCGGCGAAGGCCGCTGCCACGAGTACCTGTGCAGGCGTTGATGGTTCGCGGTACGCACGCGAGATGAAGATCGGCTCGGGAAGGCTGCCGGTGTCCAACTTACCCACAGGGGTGAGAGGAATCCGGTCGATGACCATGATCGATGCAGGCACCATGTGGCGAGGAAGAACGGCCCGAGCGCTGGCGGTCAACGAGTCTGGGTCCAGGTCGACGTCGGCATTCGCCATGACATACGACACCAGCGCGGCGTCACCTGAGGAACCGGTGATCGCAACGGTGGCGACGAAGTCGACTCCGGGTTGAGCGGCAAGGACGGCATCGATCTCGCCCAGTTCGATCCGGAAGCCGCGAATCTTGACCTGTGAGTCCCCCCGCCCGAGATATTCGAGGTCGCGCTCACCACTGGTCTGATCGGTGGCTCCGCCATCGCCGCCGGTGCGGATCCACCGCACGGTATCGCCGGTCCGGTAGAGCCGCTCCCCGGCGCCGCCGAACGGATTTGCGACAAAACTTGCCGCAGTAGTTGCGGACAGGCCGTTGTACCCGCGGGCAAGGTGGGTGCCCGACAGGTAGAGTTCGCCGGCGGTTCCGGTGGCGACCGGCTGAAGTCGAGAATCGAGGACGAACACGCCGACACCACGGACGGGACCACCGATCGTCACGGGACGATCGACGGTCAACTCGGCGATGTTGCTGGCGACGGTGGCTTCCGTGGGTCCGTATGCGTTGAAGAACCGTCGGCCGGGTGCCCAGGTGGACAGCAGCGCGGGTGAACACGCTTCACCGCCGACGACCACCACGGCGAGATTGTCGAACTGGTGGGCGCCGTCAACGAAAATCGAACCCAGCGCTGCCGGGGTCACAAACGCGTGCGTGATCTTTTCCGACACCAGAAGTTCCGCGAGTTCGTCGCCGCCGAACATGTCCGGACGCGCGATCACCATCGTCGAGCCTGCACCGACGGCGAGCAGCAGTTCGAGCACGGAAGCGTCGAAACTCGGCGAAGCAAAATGCAGTGTCCGCGACGTAGAGGTGAGCGCATACCGTTCGACCTGTTCCGCACACAGGTCTGAAAGCCCGGCGTGGGTGACGACGACGCCCTTGGGCCGTCCTGTCGACCCCGAGGTGTAGATCACGTATGCCGGATGATCCACGCGAAGGGTTCGAACGCGTTCGGTATACGACACCGGATCCGGGGAGATACCGGACAACTCGGCCGTCAACACGTCGCCGTCCACTTCCAGCCATTGGACGCTGCGAGGAAGGTCGATAGCGTACGCGGCCGTGGTCAGCCCTATCGAGGCTGCAGAATCGGTGATCATGTGTTCGACGCGGTCTGCAGGATAGCTGGGATCGACCGGCACGAAAGCTGCGCCGGTCTTGGCCACCGCCCACACCGCACAGACCGACTCGACGGAGCGGGGAATCGACACCGCCACCCGGTCCTCCGGCCCGATTCCGCGGCTGATGAGCAACCGAGCCAGACGCGAGGACAGCGCGTCCACTTCGGCATAAGTGAGGGTTTGACCCCCGAATGTGATCGCCGGTGCTGCTGGGTTGAGGTCTACTGCAGCTGCGAGTAACTGAGGCAGCAATGGCACCCGCGCGCGCCTGGTGCGTGCCGGTCGTTCGTTCCTGCCGGCGCGAGATGTCTTCCGCCGGGTCGCGTCGTCAGTACTCATACGACCGCCACCTGCGGTCGAACGGTGTGTACGGAGACCCAACGCTGCATCGAGCAACTCACCTTCGCGTCATACTTCTGAACTGTCACTACCGGTCTGTCCAGACTGGACGCCGGGGAACCCACAATTGCATCAGTGGGCTCCCCCAACACATCCAACCCCTACCGCCCATTGTTACAGCCGGTAACACCGATCCGGGCAACGGCACGATCACCTATGAATTCGGCCACTGGCACGGTCGCCGACGGAGCCCGATCTCACCACCCGAGTAGTTCGCCCGTTGCGAGGACGTACTCGAGATCGGGTAAGTCGGTTCGATCGACGGCCGAGCGGACCTCGTCCGGAAGCACCACATGCGTCACCCAGTCGTCAGCAAGTGAGTCTTCGATTGCCTCGTCGTCACCGAGAATGACGACAGCCGCTCCGGCTGACGCCGCCAGGAGGACCGCGACCGAGTGCTCCGGCGAGCCGACCGCGCCGGCGAATGCCAACCTCGACTCGAAGTCGACGGAATACCGCTTACGCAGCGCCGCCAGAGAGTCCGACAGGGCGCCGTACGTCAGCACTCGGTCACCGTCGACGATCGCCGGATCGTCCGCCATTGTCGACCGGGCGCGATCGACGTAGCTGATCGGACGATCCGACATCGTCGCCAGCCGAGACTCGATCTCCGGTGACGTCAAGAGCAGCGTCGAGGTGTCGGAGTCATTCGACAGGGTCAGGCTTGCCGGATCCGACGGATGCGCCCCGGTAACGGCTGCGCCGGTCTTCACCACAGACCAGTAGGCGATCACGGCATCGACACCACCACCGATGGAGATCGCAGTGCCGGGACCTGCACCTTCCTCGATGAGCAGGCGAGCCAGACGCGAAGACTTCGCGTCGAGTGCCGCGTAAGCGGTCTCCTCGCCGTCTGTTACCACCGCAGGCGCGTCCGGGTCGCTTTCCACGACGGAGGCGAGCAACTGAGGCAGCAACGTCGTGCTCGCGACTGCGCTGGCTTCGCGAACGCCGTCGGCGACCTCGGACTTCTCCATGTCGGTCAGCAGATCGAGATCGCCGACCTGCCTGGTCGGATCGTCGGTGACCTGCTCGAGTACACGAACGAACCGCTGTGCGAACGACTCGACCGTGGTCTTGTCGAACAGGTCCTCGGAATACAGCCACAGGCCGGAGAGTCCGAGGCCGTCCGCTGCGGTGGTCAGGGTGAGCTGAAGGTCGAACTTCGTGGTCAGGACTCCGCTGTCGACGGCGCCTATGGTCAGGTCTGCCAATGCAAACTCGGTCTGGGCGGTCGGTTCCAGCGACAGGACGATTTGGAACAGGCCCCCCGCCCGAGGCGGCAGCGCCTCCACGATTTCCTCGTAAGGAACATCGGCTTCGCCGAACGCGGCCAGGTCGACGTCGCGCACATGCGAAACGAGATCCTCGAAGCGTGCACCGGCATCGACCGTGGTGCGAAGCGCGAGTGTGTTGACGAACATACCGACGAGATCGTCGAGGGCGCGCTCGCCCCTGCCGCCGACAGCGGTACCGATCGCGAAGTCGGAGCCTCCACCCAACCTCGAGATCAGGACCGCCAGTGCGGCGTGGATTGTCATGAACACCGTGGCGTTCTTTGCTCGGGCGATGTCGCTCAGTCGCGAGTGGACATCAGCGTCGACGGTGAACTGGACTGCCCCCGCTGCGGCGGACTGCACCACGGGACGCGGTCGGTCTGTCGGCAAGCCGACATCGGTAGGCAGATCGTCGAGCGCTGTGCGCCAGAAGTCGAGTTGGCGCGCGGCGATCGTTCCCGCGTCATCTACCGATCCCAGTACGTCGCGTTGCCACAGCGCGAAGTCTGCGTACTGCACTTGGAGTGGGCTCCACGACGGTGCACTGCCCCGGGTACGCGCTTCGTAGGCCACCATCACGTCGCGGGCCAGTGGCCCCATCGACTGCCCGTCGGCCGCGATGTGATGCGCGACGAGTACGAACACGTACTGATCTTCTCCGATCTGGAGAAGATCAGTACGTACCGGAACCTCCGATGACACATCGAATCCGGCGGTCGTCGATTCGACTACCTTCGTGTACATCTGCGCGCCGTCGTGGACCGCTGTCGGTTCCCCGAACATGGGCACGAGGTCGGCGCCGACGATCCGCTGCACCGGCCCCAGCCCGTCGGACGGGTAAAGCGTTCGCAGTGACTCGTGGCGCGAGATCACGTCACGCAGAGCAAATTTCAGCGCGTCGACGTCCAACTGCCCGGCCAGACGCAGCGCCATCGGGATGTTGTAGGTCGAGGCGTCGGTGTCCATCTGGTTGAGCACCCACATACGCTGCTGCGCCAGTGACAGCGGAATGCGCTCGGGGCGATCTTGGGCAACGAGCTGCTTTCGCGAACCGGTTCCGACGTGGACTTCGATCGCGCTCGAGAGTTCTTCGACTGTCCGGGTGTCGAACAGAGTCCGTACGGGGACTACGGCGTCGAGGGATCGGCTCAGTCGTGCCGCCGCCCGGGTCGCGATCAATGAGTTACCACCGAGTTCGAAGAACTCGTCGTCGAGTCCGACCTGAGGAACCTCCAGCAATTCGGCGAATACCGTCGCCACGGCCTTCTCGGTGTCGGACACCGGCGCTCGATATTCGGCGGAAGCGAAGACGGGTGCAGGCAGCCGAGCGGAGTCGAGCTTCCCGTTCACCGTGAGGGGCAAGGCGTCCAACAACACTGTCGCGTCGGGAACCATGTAGCCGGTGAGGAAGTCGGCCGCACTTGTGCTGACCGTGCTCGCGTCGAGGTCCGAACCGGCTTCGGGCACGACGTACGCGATGAGCCGATCGCCCAGATCTGCGTCCTTGCGGACGACGGCCACGGCACGGGCGACACCACCGACTCGGAGCAGGGCCGTTTCGACCTCGCCGAGTTCGATCCGGAAACCTCGAAGCTGAACCTGCGAATCGGAACGCCCCAGGTATTCGAGCTGGCCGGCGCGGTTCCAGCGCGCCACATCACCGCTTCGGTACATCGACT
>NZ_LVCT01000520.1:0-9098 GCF_001647205.1 Rhodococcus sp. EPR-134 | reverse complement strand
TAGATCTCGCCGGCCGTGCCGATCGCAGCGGGCTGCAAACGGTCGTCGAGTACGTACACCCGAAGGCCGTCGAGTGGTCGACCTATCAACGACGCCGTTGCGGTCTCCGCGCTCGCACGATCGAGCGGGAGATAAGAGACGTGCACCGTGGTCTCGGTGATTCCGTACATGTTGACCAGTTGCGGCGAGTCGTCCGGATGACGGTCGTACCACCGGGTCAGCTGTGCGAGATCGAGTGCCTCGCCACCGAAGATCACGTACCGGAGCGCAAGATCCGACGCGGTACCGTCCGATCCTCCGGAAACACGGTCCGCCTCCGCAAGCTGGTAGAAAGCCGACGGAGTCTGATTGAGCACCGTGACGCCCTCGGGGGTCAGCAATTGTCTGAACTGGTCTGGCGAACGCGACGTCTCGAAGTCGACGACCACGAGTACACCGCCGTGAATGAGCGGACCCCACAGCTCCCACACCGAGAAGTCGAATGCGTAGCTGTGGAACAAAGTCCACACATCCGAGGAATCGAATGCGAATTCCGTCTGCGCGTTGGCGAACAACTCCACAACATTCCGATGAGTGACCGCAACACCTTTGGGGCGGCCGGTAGATCCTGATGTGTAGATGACGTACGCCAGGTCTCTCGAACGCAAAGGCCGCACGCGGTCTGCGTCGGTCACGGGGCGGGAGTCGGCTGCGGCGTCCCGGGGCGAGACAGAAGGGCAGGGCAGTTCCCGCAGCGAATCCGGAGCGACGATCGCACACACCGGAGACGCGTCGGCAAGGGTATATGCGATCCGCTCATCCGGATAGCTCGGATCGATCGGCAGATACGCGGCACCAGACTTGACGACGGCGAGCAGCGCCACGACCAGATCGACCGATCGCGGCAAGAGGACCGCTACCAGGTCCTCGGATCCGACTCCCGAATCGATCAGCGTGCGGGCCAGACAGTTTGCGCGGGAATCGATGTCCCGATACGTCAATCGCTCGTCTCCGAAGACCACCGCAATCTCGTTCGGTGATCGGGTCACCTGTGCATCGAACAGTCCGGCCAGAGTGGTCGAGTCGTCGACGACCGCCCCGGGCGTGGCCCACCCTTCGAGTATCGTCCGGCGTTCGTCCTCACCGAGAATGTCGATGTCGCCGACTGCATTGGACGAATTGGCGACGACGGATGTCAGCACGGCGTTCAGTCGTGACTCGAGGCCTGCAATCGTCGATTCGTCGTAGAGATCGGTGGCGTAGGTGACGGCGAAGGTGAGCCCGCCCGCCTGAGCCGGAGTCTCCCAGACCGTGAACTGCAGGTCGAACTTGGCCAACGTCGGCGCAATGTCGACACCGGAAATGCTCAGGCCCGGAATCTCTACGGATCCGTTCGCGCCCTGACCGAGATTCTGGAACGAAAAGCCCACCTGGAAAAGCGGATTACGCGCCTGCGACCGTTCGGGGTCCAGTGCTTCCACCAGACGCTCGAACGGAACGTCAGCGTTCTCGAAACCGGCCAAATCAGTGTCCCGTACCTTCGACAGGAGTGCAGTGAACGACTCGCCCGGGTCGACCTCGGTCCGCAGGACCAAAGTGTTGACGAACATGCCGATCAGATCATCGAGAGCCTGTTCACCTCGTCCGGCCGCTGGTGTACCGATCACGATGTCGGCGGTGCCGGACAGCTTCGCCAGCAGGACGGCCAGCGCGCTGTGCAGAACCATGAAGAGTGACACATTATGTTCTCGTGCAACATGATTCAATGATTCATGCATGGCCGCTTCGATATCGAAGCAGTACTCGGCACCGGAGTGTGAAGCGACTCGCGGACGCGGCCGATCCGACGGCAGGGTCAGTTCGACGGGCAATCCGTCCAGTTGCGACTTCCAGTATTCCATCTGTTTCGAGATCAACGATCCCTGATCGGACTCGACACCGAGTACCCGGCGCTGCCACAGCGCGAAGTCCGCGAATTGGATCGGTAGCGGCTTCCACGTCGGAGCGATTCCCTGCGACCTCGCGGCGTACGCCGAGACGACGTCCCGGACCAGCGGCCCCATCGAAAAGCCGTCACCGCTGATGTGATGGATGGCGAACACCAGAACGTACTGCGAGTCGGCGAGATCGAACAAACGTGCCCGGACCGGCACGTCTGCAGTGACATCGAATCCGGCGAGTACGTATTCCGCCACCCGGTCGGTGACGACGGACTCGTGGATACGTACTGGCGACAGATCAGGCAGTGCATCCGCGGTGTCGAGGACTCGCTGGTATCCGATACCGTCGACTTCCGGATATGTGGTCCTGAGAATCTCATGTCGCTCGAACAGATCACGAAGAGCTGCCTGCATGGCCTCGATGTCGAGATCCCCCGTCAACCGGATCGCGATCGGAATGTTGTCCACTCCGGACGCCGAATCGAATCGGTTCAGGAACCACATGCGCTGCTGCGCGATCGACAGCGGAACCAACTCAGGGCGCTCCTGTGGTTCGAGCGGCGGACGGCCGCCCCGCCCCACGAGCACGTCGATTCGCGCCGCGAGCGACTCCACTGTCGATGCATCGAACAAGATGCGGACCGGCACAGTGGTGTCGAGTGCATGCCCGAGTCGAGCGACGATCTGCGTCGCGATCAGTGAATTACCGCCCAGCGCAAAGAAGTCGTCGTCCAAGCCGACCTGACCGATACCGAGGAGGTCGGCGAAAATACGCGCAACTTCGACCTCGACCACAGATTCGGGTTCCCGGAAGACCGCGATCTCGACCTCAGGATCGCGCAGTTGCTTCCGGTCGAGTTTTCCCGAGGCGTTGAGCGGCAGTTCGTCCAGAACAACATGTGCCGTGGGCACCATGTATGACGGAAGATGTTTCCCCAGTATCGATTCCAGTTCCAGCCAATCGATCAGAGACTCACCGGCCGCCGTCAGGTACGCGACCAGTTGATCGTTCCGGACGGCAACCACCACCGAACCGACCGACGGATGATCACGCAGGATCGACTCGATCTCCCCCAGCTCGATGCGTAGTCCGCGTAGCTTGACCTGAAAGTCGGTACGTCCGATGTATACCAACTCACCCGACGCATTCCATCGCACCAGGTCTCCGGTCCGATACAGGCGTGAGCCGGCAGGTCCGAACGGATCGGCGACAAACCGGTCCGCGGTGAGGTCCGGCCGAGCCACGTACCCCCGGGCCAACTGCACTCCCGCGAGGTAGAGCTCGCCCGCGACCCCGACGGGCACCGGATGCAGTCGTGAGTCGAGTACCAGAACGCGTGTGTTCCAGACCGGCGCGCCGATCGGCATGGTGGTGGTGTCGGCGTCCGTCACCTCATGGAAGGTCACGTCGACCGCGGCCTCCGTCGGTCCGTACAGATTGTGCAGTTCAGTTCCGGGAAGAACCGTCCGGAACTGCGCGGCCACCTGCGGGGCGAGCGCCTCACCCGAGGCGAAGACTCGGGTAAGGGTAGAAGACCTCGTGACAACCGTATCCGCGAGGAACACTTCCAACATCGACGGCACGAAGTGAATGGTGGTCACTCGTTCGGACGCGATCAGCGCGGCCAGATAGGCCGGATCTGGGTGGCCGTCGACGGCAGCGATCGCAAGTCGAGCTCCGACTTGCAACGGCCAGAAGAACTCCCACACGGAGACATCGAAGGTAAAGGGAGTCTTCTGGAGGACCACGTCGTCGCCGAGGAGGCTGTACTCGGCCTGCATCCAGATCAACCGGTTGACGATCGCGCGGTGTGACACCGCAACGCCCTTCGGTTTGCCCGTCGACCCGGAGGTGAAGATCACGTACGCCGTGTTCTCCCCTCGCAGCGGGCCGAGGCGGTCCGCGTCGGTGACCGGTGCGTCGGAACAACCGGACAGGTCTACGGTATCGATCCTGACTACCAGCACTCCCTCAGCGTCGAATCCATCTCTCTCTGTTGTCAACACACAGATCGGAGCTGCAGTCGACACGACGTATTCGTTGCGCTCGACGGGCTGATCGGGGTCGATGGGCAGATAGCCGCCGCCGGCCTTGACTACCGCGTACATCGCCACCAGCAAATCGAAGCTTCGGCGAATGGCCAAGCCGACCAGGGTATCCGGGCCGACGCCTTCCGACACGAGTTTGCGGGCGAGTTGATTGACCCGCCGGTCGAATTCGAGATACGTCAGCTGATGCCCATCGAAGGTCAGCGCGATCGAATGGGGAGAGCGGACGACCTGTTCATCGAACAGATCCACCAGCGTCACATCGCGAACATCGTGACCGGTGCTGTTCCAGCGCTCGACGACCAGCCCTAGATCGGAGTCGCCGACGACGTCGACGTCCCCGACCGGCCCAGCGGGGGCAGCCGCGACCGCCGAGAGAGTCGCCGTCAGATACTGGACGAAGGAGGCCACCGTCTTACGGTCGAACAGATCCGTTGCGTAAGTGAAGAGTCCACGGAGTTCACCGTCATGCTCGGTGATCGTCAATTGCAGATCGAATTTCGCCACGGACGCATCGACGTCGAGGGCCGATACCGTGACGCCGTCGATGTCGGCCGATTCGTCGCTGCCCTGGGCGACGTTCTGGAACGTGAGCATGACCTGGAACAGCGGATTGCGTGACTGCGATCGTTCCGGGTTGATGATTTCGACGAGGCGCTCGAACGGCACGTCGGCATGCGCGAACGCTTGCAGGTCCGACTCACGCGTGCTGCGAAGCAATTCCGTGAACGACAGCGACAGATCGACGTTCGTCCGCAACACGAGTGTGTTGACGAACATTCCGATCACATCGTCGAGTTCCTGCTCACCACGCCCCGCGACCGGAGTACCGATCACGATGTCGGAGGTGCCGGACAGGCGCGCCAGCATCACGGCGAATGCACTGTGCACGACCATGAATCGCGAAGCCTGATGCTCACGCGCAATTCGGTCGAGGGAATCGACGACGCCCTGCTCGATGGCAAATTGGTACTCTGCACCACCGTTCGTTGCTACGGCTGGACGTGGCCGATCGGTCGGCAGGTCCAGCTGATCCGGGATTCCCGCGAGCCGGCTCTTCCAGTAGTTGACCTGGCCCGAGATGATCGAGTGCGGATCGTCCTCGCTGCCGAGCACCTCACGCTGCCACAGGGTGTAGTCGACGAACTGGACAGCCAGCGGCGACCAGGACGGCGCACGCCCGTGCGATCGCGCCGCATACGCTGTCACCACGTCACGTACCAACGGCACCATCGAGAAACCGTCTCCGCTGATGTGATGGACGACGAAGACAAGCACGTACTCATCGTCGGCAAGTTGGAAGAGCGCGGTACGGAGAGGGATCTCGACCGTGACGTCGAATCCGGGCTGGATCAGCTCCCGCACACGGAGTTCCACAGCCTCGGCCGGAACTCGAACCGGTGACAGATCGAGATCGACTGCCGCCGAACCGAGAACCTGCTGGTAACCGACGCCGTCGATCTCGGGATAGATCGTGCGTAGGCTTTCGTGACGGTCGATCAGGTCCCGCACGGCCCCCGCCAGAGCCGCCGTGTTCAACGGACCGGTCAACCGCACGGCGACCGGAATGTTGTCGACCCCGGATTCCGGCTCGAACCGGTTGAGGAACCACATTCGCTGCTGCGCCAACGACAGCGGGACTCGCTCGGGACGCTCCTGTGGGACGAGAGGCATCCGCCCCGCGTCGCCGGTGTGAGTGCTCAGTCGTGCGGCCAGGGCCTCGACCGTCGACACGTCGAACAGCAGTCGTACCGGCACTACGGTGTCCAAGGACTGACCGAGCCGTGAGACAACTCGCGTGGCAATCAACGAGTTGCCGCCGAGTTCGAAGAAGTCGTCGTCGAGACCGACCTGAGCTACACCCAGAACATCCGAAAAGATCTGGGCCACAGTTTCTTCGACCACAGTGGTCGGAGCGCGGTATGACAGTGTCGCGAACGTCGGCTCGGGCAGGGCCCGCCGATCGACCTTTCCGTTGGCGTTCAATGGAACCGTCTCGATCGCCACGAACGCAGACGGCACCATGTAGTCAGGCAGACGCGCCGCGACGGTCGAACGTATCGCCGCGATGTCGACGTCGGCCCCGTGTGCTGGTACCAGATAAGCCACCAGGCGGTCTCCGACCAGGCTGTCCTTGTGTACCACCACGACAGCAGCCGATACCGAATCGAGTGCCACCAGGGCCCCTTCGATCTCGCCGAGTTCGATTCGGAGTCCACGGATTTTGACCTGGAAGTCGGTGCGGCCCAGATAGTCCAGCTCTCCCGAACCGTTCCACCGGACCTGGTCTCCGGTACGGTACAGCCGCGAGCCTGCCGACCCGAACGGATTCGCCACGAACCTCTCGGCAGTAAGGTCGAAGCGTCCGCCGTATCCGCGGCTGACTCCCACACCTCCCACGTAAAGCTCACCGACCACTCCGGCCGGGACCAGCTGCAGGCGCGAATCCAGCACGTAGAGTTCGATATTCGGAATTGGAATCCCGATGGGGACTCCGTTGACGTCTCCCGGTGCCGCCTCCTGGAAGGACACTACGTCGGAGGCCTCAGTGGGGCCGTAACTGTTGACGACGCGCACACCGGCGGCCATCAGATCTTTGAGCCGACCAACCTGAATGGGCTCACCACCGAGGAACACGACGTCGAGTGATTCGAGGACGCCGTCCACGTCGGCATCGACCAGTGCATCAAATGCACTCGGCGACATGTTCGCGACCTGGACGTCGTCGTCGGAGACGGCGCGAAGGATCTCGGCGGGGTCGAACCCCGCTGCGGCGACGTGAACACTGCCACCGCTGGTAAGCGGTCCCCACACATTCTTCTGCGTGAGATCGAAACTCGGTGACGACGCAACGACCACACCAGCGGCGTCCGGAAGTTCGGATCGGTACCAGGCTGTCGTATTCTCGATGCCCGCCATCGGTACGACCGTGGGCTTGGGCCGACCCGTCGAACCAGAGGTCGAGATGACGTATCCCACGCGCTCACCTGCGCCCCGCTCACGCCAATGGTCCACCCATTCCGGAACAGAATCGCCGGATTCCGCCCCATCAGTGCTCTCGACCCGCAGCACCGGGAGCGCCGTCTGGACGCCGCCGGACGCGATCACCACGCGGGCACTGGTGTCTTCGAGCAATGTATTCACGCGCTCGGTCGGCAACGTGGGATCGATTGGTGTGTAACCGGCGCCGGTCTTCCACACCGCGAGCATTGCCACTACCCACTGCCACGACCTGGGCAGCACCAGCGCAACCACGTCGTCCGCTCCCACACCCGCAGCGAGCAAGTCCTGAGAGAGCACCGACGACCGCGCATCGAGTTCCCCGTAGGTGAGGGTCCGATCATCGGCCACGACTGCAACCGTCGACCGGTCGCGACTGACATGCCGGGCAAAGAGTGCAAGTGGCGATCTGTCGCCGATCGACACACGCTGCCCCACCGACCAGTCGAGCACGCAGGCTGCCTCGCCGGCGCCGAACAGATCGATCTCGCCGACGAGAACGGCCGGATCGGCAGCGACCGCACCGAGCAATACGGACAGCCTGGAACCGAACGTCTCGATGGTCGAGGCATCGAAAAGGTCACGCGCATAATCGATGACGACTGACAGCCCGCCGACCTCGATGTCTTCCCACACCGTGAACTGGAGGTCGAACTTGGCGACTGCGGACTCGAGCTCGAAACCGCTTACCTCGAGGCCGCCGAGCGTTGCGCCACTTTGTGTTTTCTGGCCGAGATTCTGGAACGCGAGCATCACCTGGAACAGCGGATTGTGTGCCTGCGAGCGTGCCGGGTCGAGCACCTCTACCAGGCGCTCGAACGGGACGTCAGCGTTACCGAATGCATCGAGGTCTGCAATCCGTGCCTGGTTCACCAGCTCGTCGAATGTACTTGCCGGATTGATCTCGGTACGCAGCACCAGGGTGTTGACGAACATGCCGATGACGTCGTCGAGTGCGCGATCGCCACGACCCGCCACCGGGGTGCCGATCGCGATGTCAGTGGTTCCGGACAAACGCGCCAACAGCACGGCGATTGCGCTGTGCAATACCATGAACACCGTGGCCTTGTTCGCCTGCGCAATCGACTCGAGGCGCGCGAGTACGTCCGCACCGATAGTCATCGTGTGCGACGCTCCGCGATAACTCGCGACGGGCGGGCGGGGTCGATCCATCGGCAGGTCTAGCCGCTCGGGGAGCCCGTCGAGCTGCTGTGTCCAGTAATCGATCTGGCGCGATATCACCGATTCCGCGTCGTGCTCGCTGCCGAGGACTGTTCGCTGCCAGATCGAGAAGTCTGCATATTGCACGTCCAGCGGCGTGAATTCGGGTGCGCTGCCAGCCGCCCGACTCGCGTAAGCGGTCACGACGTCGCGCACCAAGGGGCCCATCGAGAAGCCGTCACCACTGATGTGGTGGACGACGAATACAAGGACGTATTCCGACGCGGCCACCTGGAAGAGCTTGACCCGCAACGGCACCTGTGAGGTGACGTCGAATCCCCCGGTGATCTCCGTGATGACACGCTCGGTGATCTCGGATTCGGCCACAGCGACCGGCGACAGATCGAGCTCCACGTCGGAGACGGTCAAGATCTGCTGGTAGCCGACGCCGTCGACCTCCGGGTACACAGTACGCAGGCTCTCGTGCCGCTCGACGAGATCATCGATCGCCGAACGGAGCGCAGCGGCATCGAGCATTCCGGTCAGCCGGAGAACGACTGGGATGTGATCGACGGCTGACGTGGAATCGAACCGGTTGAGGAACCACATACGCTGCTGCGCAAGCGAAAGCGGGATCCGGTCGGGACGTTCCTGTGCAACGAGAGGAGCCTTCGTACCGCGGCCAGCAGAATCGCCTACGAGAGAAGCTAATTCGGATACCGTCGGAGCATCGAAGAAAGCTCGCATGTCGAGTTCCACGCCGAGTTCGGCGTTCGCGCGCGCCACCACTCGCGTCGCGAGCAGTGAATTGCCCCCGAGGTCGAAGAATCCGTCGTCGATGCCGAGGTCGTCCCGACCGAGCAGATCGGCAAAGATCGCAACCAACGTCTTCTCGACCGGCGTACTCGCTGCCCGGTATTCGACAACCTGCGCTGTGAACTCGGGCGCCGGCAGCGCCTTGCGGTCCAG
>NZ_LVCT01000519.1:0-6904 GCF_001647205.1 Rhodococcus sp. EPR-134 | reverse complement strand
AGCGTCGGTGTCGAGCACAACTCCCGATGCGGGAACCACGTATGCCACCAGATTGTCGCCCAAAGCCGCATCGGAGTGGACGAGAACGGCCGCTTGTGCGATTGCGTCGTTGTCGAGTAGCGCTGATTCGATTTCGCCGAGTTCGATGCGCAGTCCCCGCAGCTTCACCTGGAAGTCGGTGCGGCCGAGGTACTCGAGCAGGCGGTCGGCGCCGGCACCGCGCCATCGGACCAGGTCGCCGGTTCGGTACATGCGCTCGCCGTCCGAGGTGGAATGCGCGACGAACCGATCCGCCGTCAGATCGGGGCGGGAGACATACCCTCTGGCCAGCTGGACCCCCGCGAGGTAAAGCTCGCCGGGGACGCCGGGAGGTACTGGACGCAGTGCGTCGTCGAGGACGAGTAGCTCTGTTTCGGCGACAGCACGGCCGATCGGAATGGAGACCTCGTCCTGCGGTCCGGTTGCGTAGTACGTGACGTCGACGGCTGCCTCGGTCGGTCCGTACAGATTGTGCAGTTCCGCGGTGCTGACGTCGCGCAGCCGCGCGGCGGTCTGGGCGGGAAGCGCTTCACCCGAGGCAAAAACGTAACGTAGCGAGGTGATCTCGGAAGCGCGCGGTTCAGCGACGAAGACCGCGAGCATCGAGGGGACAAAATGTACAACGGTGACGCCGTACTCGATCATCGTCGCTGCGACGTAGGCCGGATCACGATGCCCGTCCGGCTTCGCGATCACGAGGCAAGCGCCGACCTGCAACGGCCAGAAGAACTCCCACACCGACACGTCGAACGTAAACGGCGTCTGCTGCAGGATGACGTCTTCGTCGGTGAAGGGATATTCGCTCTGCCTCCATCGGAGGTTGGCGACGATTGCCTCGTGTGACACACCGACGCCCTTTGGCCTGCCGGTCGAACCCGACGTGAAGATCACGTACGCAAGATTGTCGGTGCGCAGCGGTGACAGCCGGTCACCGTCGGCAAGCGGCGCGACTGAGTGCGCCGAGACATCGATGTCATCGATCCGCAGTACATCGACGTTTTCGGGAATGCCGACCGCGTCCACTGACGTCGTCAGCACGAGGACGGGCGCGGCGACGTCGATCACATACGCCAGACGCTCAGCGGGATGGTCGGGATCGAGTGGTAGGTACGCACCACCGGCCTTGACGATCGCGTACATCGCAACCAGCAGTTCGACGGACCGACGGATACCCAGGCCGACGAGTGTGTCCGGTCCGACGCCACGGGCGACGAGCTCGCGGGCGAGCTGATTGACCCGGCGATCGAATTCCGCGTAGGTCGACGCCGTGGAGCCGAAACGAAGGGCGACGGCATCGGGGGTACGCGCGACCTGCTCCTCGAACAGACTTACGAGAGTCGACTCGACGACCGACGGAGCCTCGAAAGCAACGACGGAAGTCGCGTCGGCGATGAGCGCACCGACGACGGATTCAAGGCCACCCTCTCGTGTGGCGAGCAACTCCGGCAGCAGCGTGGAGATCACGACCGGTACAAGTGCGTCCGGGCCGAGCGCACCACCCATCGCGGAGTCGAGTGTGGTCAGTTCCGAGTGCAACCGTTCGTAGGTGACCTCGGCGTCTGCATGAACAAGCGCTGTCCGGTCGGGCTCCGCCTCGGCTACTGCAGCGATCAATCTCGGCAGTTCCTCGATCGTCAGCGACTGTGGTCCCGGCATACCGACGGACATCAACACTTCCTCCAACTGACGACAGCACGGCGCAGATCCAACGCACGACTGGTCGTACAGATCAACGCCCATGGGGCAAATACTGCATATTACCCGTCCGTACCGGAACCCTTCCCCAGCGTGGCCTGCGCGTCAGTTATCAAAGACTGGACGAGCGAGGTAGTACCGTCGGCGCCTAGTGCCGGAAGAATGCCCGGAACCAGACCGTTCAGCGAAACCGAGACCAATGCGTCGGCAGTGAGCGCCGCACCCATCGTCTGCTTCATCACAGCCAGTTTTTCGGCCAGCTGTGTGAAGGTCACCGCGGTGTCACCGTGCGTGAAGGCAACCGCCGTCGGATCTGCTGCGGCGGCCGCTGATGCGAGGTCCGGAAGATCGGCGGCGGTCTTCGGCTCGGCTGCCTCGATCAGCGCGCGTTCGAAGTCCGTCACGATGTCGATGGTCCGCAGAACCACCGTCGGATCTGCGGCAACGGCGTCGACCACGGCCCGCAACCTGGCCGCGAACAGTTCCATGGTTGCGGCGTCGTACAGATCGGTTGCATAGGTGAATCGCATCCGGATATCGGACAGCGTACCGCCCTCGTCGAACTCCTCGATACCGGTGAGCTGCAGGTCGAACATCGCCGAGTCGAATCCGTCGTCCACCGCCGACAGTTCGAGCCCTGGCAGCGCAAACGTGCCAAGTGCCATGTTCTGGAACGTGAGCATCACCTGGAACAGCGGTGAGTATGCCTGTGAGCGCTCACGGCCGACCTGCTCGACCAGACGCTCGAAGGGCACGTCTGCGTTTCCGAACGCCGCGAGGTCCTTCTCCTTCACCTGCTGCAGCAGGTCGACAAACGTGGTTGCCGGTTTCACCTGCGTGCGCAACACCAGCGTGTTGACGAACATACCGACCAGGTCGTCGAGGACTCGCTCGCCGCGGCCCGCCACCGGTGTACCGATCGCGATGTCGTTCGAGCCGCTGAGCTTGGACAGCAGCACCGAGAACGCGGCATGCACGACCATGAACACGGTCGAGTTCTGCTCGCGCGCGATTTCCGCGATTCGACGCGTGGAGTCGGCGCCGAGAGTGAACAGGAAGTCCGCCCCCTTCATCGACTGCGTCGGCGGACGAGGACGGTCCGTCGGCAGTTCCAGAAGTTCGGGAACGCCGGCGAGTTCCTGCGTCCAGTAGGCAAGCTGCGTCGACAGTTCACTGTCCGGATCGCCCTCGGAACCCAGAACGTCGCGCTGCCATAACGTGTAATCCGCGTACTGGACTTCGAGCGGAGCCCATTCGGGTGCCGCTCCCCCGGTACGCGCCGTGTACGCGACCATCGTGTCTCGGATCATCGGCGCCATCGAGAACGCGTCGCCGCTGATGTGGTGGACCACCACGATCAGGACATGCTCAGTGGGCGTGATCTGGAAAAGGCGAACGCGCAGCGGAACACCGGCAGTGACGTCGAAGCCCTGACCGACGACCTTCGCGACCTCGGCCCCAATCGTGTCTTCGCCGACATACAGCACGGCCATGTCGACAACGGCTGCCGACTTCGACTGAATCGACTGCGTCGGGCCGTCCCCGAGATCGGGATAGAACGTCCGCAGGATCTCGTGGCGAGCAACAAGGTCGGAGACGGCCGACTGCAATGCTGCGACGTCGAGATCGCCGGACATCCGGATCGCGACCGGGATATTGTACGCGGCAGACCTGCGGTCGATCTGGTTGAGAACCCACATCCGCTGCTGAGCGAGCGACAACGGAATCTGCGACGGCCGTTCCTGCGCCACCAACTGTGCCCGCGAACCTGAACCGGCATGTTCGAGCACCCGCGACGCCAGCAGTCCGACAGTCGACGCTTCGAAGATGATCCGCACCGGAATCTGGGCGTCAAGTGCCTGACCCAACCTGGCCACGACCTGTGTGGCGATCAGCGAGTTTCCGCCGAGATCGAAGAAGTCGTCGTCCAACCCGACTCGTGGAACGCCCAGGACTTCGGCAAACACCGAGGCCACGATCTCTTCGACCGGATTGCTCGGGGCACGGAACTCCGTTGCCTCGAATTCGGGTTCCGGCAGCGCCTTTCGATCGATCTTGCCGTTGATGTTGAGCGGCAATTCGCTCAGCACCATCAACGCCGACGGCACCATGTAACTCGGCAACTCGCGGACGAGTTCCGCCTTCACGCTGTCGACGTCGACGGTGGCCCCGGCCTGCGGAACGAGGTACCCGACCAGTCGATCCCCCAGTCGCGGATCGGTTTTCGCGACGACAACCGCTGCGTCCACGGACTCAGCAGCTCTGATAACAGCTTCGATCTCACCGAGTTCGATGCGGTAGCCGCGGATCTTCACCTGGAAGTCGGCACGATCGACGTACTCGAGTTCACCGCCACTGCGCCAGACAACGAGGTCGCCGGTGCGGTACAGCCGTGTGCCCGGTTCTCCGAAGATGTTGGCGACAAAGCGTTCCGACGTCAGGTCGGCCCGCCCGTGATAACCACGAGCCAGCTGGGTTCCGGCAAGATACAGCTCACCGGTCACTCCGACCGGAACGGGATGCAGTCGCTCGTCGAGCACGTAGACCTGCGAATTCCATTCCGGGGCACCGATCGAGACCGACGAGGTATCGCTCTCGTCCACATCGTGCGCGGTCACTGACACCGCAGCCTCGGTCGGACCGTACAGATTGACGAGTGCCGCGTCGGACATTTTGCGGAACTCTGCCGCCGTTGCCGCGGGCAAGGCCTCACCGATGGCAAGGACACGCTCGAGCGACTGCGGAAGAGTGCCGTCTGCTGCGGCCGTCAGCATCGAGAGCATGGACGGCACCGCGTGCAGCGTCGTCACCTTCTCTTGAGCGATGAGCGCCAGCATGTACTCGGCGTCCTTGTGGCCGTCCGGGTCGGCAATGACCAGGCGGGACCCGGATGTCAACGCGGACCAGAACTCCCAGACCGAGAGGTCGAACGTCGCTGCAGTCTTGAGCAACATTGCGTCGGTCTGGTCGAGACCGTAGCGATCACGCTTCCACAGAAGCTGATTGACGATCGCGGCGTGGGACAGCGCCACACCCTTCGGCTTGCCGGTCGATCCCGACGTGAAGATCACGTACGCGGTATTCGCCGAACGAAGCGGTGCGATCCGCTCGTCGCCGCGCACCGGCGCTCCGGAGACGCGCGACAGATCGAGGGTGTCGATGAGAAGAACGTTGTCGATCCCCGCGAGCGACGGTGCGTCGTTCTCGTTGCTGAGCACGCAGACCGGCGCGGCCATCTCGAGGACGTACCCGGTGCGATCGGCCGGATGATCCGGATCGATCGGAACATAACCGCCGCCTGCCTTGGCAACGGCGTACATGCCGATCACCAGGTCGATGGAGCGTCGCATTCCCAATGCCACCAACGACTCCGGACCGACACCCAGTTCGATCAGGTGACGGGCGAGCCGGTTGACCTTGTCGTCGAACTCCACATACGTCAGCGATTCGAGCCCGTGCACCAACGCGACGGAATCACCGTGAGCGGCAACCTGCTGATCGAACAGATCGACCAGTGTCGCCTCGGCGTCGAGTACCTGCTCCGTTGCATTCCATTCCTGCAGAACCTGATTCGACTCACGCGGATCGAGCACGTCGATGTCGCCGACCACGATCGACGGATCGGCAACCACCGCTGCCAGAACGGTGTTGAACCGATCAGCAAAGGACTGGACTGTCGACTCGTCGAAAAGGTCGTGCGCGTAGCTGAATACGGCCGAGATGCCGGAGGCAACACCACGCTCGTCGTAATTGTCACCGACGATCAACTGCAGATCGAACTGAGCGACACCGTTGTCGATCTCGAGGCCCTTGACGGTGAGGCCAGGCAGTTCCAGGCTTGCCTGTTCCATGTTCTGGAAAAGGAAGCCCACCTGGTAGAGCGGGTGCCGAGCAGTCGAACGTGCGGGGTTGAGAACTTCGACCAGTCGCTCGAACGGAACATCGGCATGCGCAAAGGCCTGCAGGTCGTTCTCGCGCACGCGGGCAAGTAGTTCCGTGAAACTGTCGGAACCGTCGACGTGTGTCCGGAATACCAGGGTATTGACGAACATGCCGATCAGATCGTCGAGCGCACGCTCACCGCGGCCAGCGATCGGGGTGCCAACGGCGATGTCGTCGGTGCCGGAAAGGCGCGCTAACAGAATCGCAAACGCCGCGTGCGTGACCATGAACAGGGTGGTCCCGTGCTCACGGGCCAGCGCCGACAGGCCCTGATGCACTGTTGCGTCGATCTCGAACTGAAGGTAGCCACCGCGGTACGACTGCACGGCGGGACGCAGACGGTCCGTCGGCAGGTCCAGCTGATCCGGCAGCCCGGCCAAAGCTTGGCTCCAGTAGGCGATCTGCTCGGACGACACGGATTCCGGGTCTTCCTCGCTACCCAGCACCTCGCGCTGCCACAGGCTGTAATCGGCGTACTGCACGTCCAGCGGGGCCCAACCCGGCGCCGTTCCCTGCGCCCGTGCCGCGTAGGCCATGACGAGATCGCGGGCGAACGGAGTAGTCGAGGAGCCATCCGCGGCAATGTGGTGCACCACGACGGCGAGGACGTACTCGTTCTCGGCTACCTGGAACAACCGAATCCGCAGCGGGATTTCGGCCGTCACGTCGAACCTCGTCGACGCCAATTCGACCAGCTTGCCGACAATCTCGGCTTCCGTGACACTCTCGACGTTCAATTCCACCGGCGTATGTCCTACCGGTTCGATGACCTGGACCGGTCCCGAATCGGTTTCCGGATACACAGTGCGCAGGGTTTCGTGGCGGGCAACGACGTCGCCGATCGCCGCACGCATCGCGCCCAGATCGAGTTCACCGCTCAGCCGCAGTGCAAACGGCATGTTGTAGGCACCTGCCGAGCCGTCGAAGCGGTTGAGGAACCACATACGCTGCTGCGCAAGAGAAAGCGGAATCTCTTCCGGTCGATCCTGAGCTGTCAGCGCAAGGCGGCTTCCTTCACCGACGTGTGATTCGAGACGTGCGGCAAGTTCCTGGACGGTGGACGCTTCGAACAGAAGGCGGACCGGTACGGCCGTCTCGAGTTCTTCGGCGATGCGCATGACAACCCGAGTCGCGATGAGGGAGTTGCCACCCAACTCGAAGAAATCATCATCCAACCCCACCCGATCAACACCCAACACACCCACAAACGCCGACGCCACCACCAACT
>NZ_LVCT01000518.1:0-23530 GCF_001647205.1 Rhodococcus sp. EPR-134 | reverse complement strand
CGAGATCCAGGTCGCCGAAACGCGCGTCGCACAGGCCAGAACCGAGGCTGTTCGACGCGAATTGACGGAAAACGCAGAGAACGGCCGTGAAAGGGCGAGTTCCATAGAGTCCACTGTTCGCGATCTGGGGGGCGTGCCGGAATTGGTCGGTCCGTTCCTCGGACGCGCGACAGCCGGAGTGAAAGCGATGGTCGAACAGGCTCAGCCCTTCGACGAAGCGGTATTGGGAGACCTTGCGCTCGAACATCAACTCCTCGACCGCTCCCGCTACCTCAAGGCCCTGGCCACTGCCGGCGGCGATCAGACCGTCGCGGCGTTGGCCGACCGCCTCATCGCTGCACACTCCGCGACCGTGGACTGGCTCACGACTGTCTTGGCCGAAGAGGCACTCGGTGGACCGGCAGCTTTGCGCCGCACACCGATGCAAGCTGCCACCGGCGCGGCGATACGGCTGGTCAACGTTCCGGTCTCCTGGTCCACCCGCAGTCTCGACCGTGCCATCGACGCTGTTCGCACCTCACCGCCGGTACTGGGTGAGCTGATCAGCTGGGGCGCATATGCCGGTGACGTGACTGTGAAAACACTCTCGGCCAGTAGGGATGCGGCCATCGCCACGGCTGAGAAGGTCACTCGCCGAGAAGGTGCTGACGGTGCCGCCGACGTCTTCCGTTCGGTACGGAAGTCGAGTGGGCTACTCGACCCCACTGAACTTCCCATCGAAGACTTCGACGAACTCAACGTCACCCAAGCCGTCTCCGCCGTGAAGGAACTGACCGACGCCGCACAGGTGCGGGACATCGTTGCGTACGAGGAAGCGCACAAGAACCGACACGGCGTCGTATCCGCTGCCCAGGCAAGACTCGCAGCGATCGCCCAGGAAGTCGTCGGAATCAACTAGAGCGTTCAATCGACATATCGAGAGTCCGACTCTCGGAACCGCGAGCACTGGACCTCGTGAAAGCGGGATTCGCGGCCAGGGGCACCCGAGACCGTCAAGAAGATGACAGCGGCTCTCGAAGCCCTCTGATCAGTTCGACGCGCGCGGAATCGAGAATTTCCTCGGAGAGCGGGGAACCCTTGGTAGCTCGCGAAAGAACCAGTGCACCGAGCATGGTGGAGAGCCGGAGGAGACCGACAGCTTCGTCGTCGGCAAGAGCTGCGGCAAAATCCCCCACTCCCTCCGTGTAAACCCGACGGGCCTCGCTGTCTGCAGGCTCGCGCGCCATGTCGGCGGCGAGCGCAGCAGCGGGGCATCCGTCTGCCGGGTTGTCGCGATGCGCCACCGAGAGATAGGTATCGATCAAAGCTTTTCGGGCGGAGTCACGTTGCCCTGCATGCTCTTCGAGTCCCGCAGAATGCAGCTGAGCCAGTTCCTTGAAGGCGTGGGTGGTCGCTTCGTCGATGAGAGCGTCCTTGGACGCGAACTGCTTGTAGAAGCCACCGTGGGTCAGCCCCGACGCCTTCATCAGGTCGGCGACGCTGAGGTGAGTGCCCTTCTCTCGGAACAGTCGGGCTGCGGTTTCCACGACGCGCCGACGGTTCTCTTCCGCTTGTTGCTGCGATACGCGGCCCATCACAACGCCTTCCAGTTTGGATTTCACTTGACATCTATCCTAGCCGACACTTAGATTTGATTCATAATCTAAACGTCACGAGCAATCACAACTCTGGGAGAATCATGGACCTGAACAAGACGGTTGCGGTCGTCACAGGAGCCAATCGCGGGCTCGGACGCCATCTGGCTGCGGGACTCGTCGAGCGCGGCGCAAAGGTGTACGCGGCTGCGCGCAATCCGGAAACTGTCGATCTACCCGGCGTCATCCCCCTGAGGTTGGACGTGACGGACGCCGAATCGATAACCGCCGCCGCGCAAATCGCATCGGATGTGACCTTGCTGGTCAACAACGCAGGTATCTCTACCTCGGCGCCCTTGATCGGGGGCGACATCGATGACATTCGACGAGAGATGGACGTCAACTTCTACGGCCCGCTCGCCGTGACCCGGGCGTTTGCTCCCGTCATCGAAAACAACGACGGCGGAACAATACTCAACGTTCTGTCGGTGCTGTCCTGGTTCCATCCAGCCGCGCTCGGGTCTTACGCGTCGTCGAAGGCAGCGGCCTGGGCGATGACCGACGCCGTTCGAGAAGAACTTGCGCCGCGCAAAATCTCCGTATCGGCACTGCATGTCGCATACATGGATACCGACATGGCCGCTGGCGTACCCGCCGAACAGAAGATCGATCCTGCCGACGTCGCCGCGCAAGCACTGGACGGTATCGAAAGCGGGCTCGCCGAGATCCTCGCTGACGACACCACCCGGTACGTCAAGGGGAGTCTGTCCTCGTCGAACTCCGAGTAAGCAAGGGACTGCAGACGAGTGACGCTTACCCCACCGTTTTGAGGCTGGCCAATCTGCTCAGGATCGGTGCCCGCCAAGCTGCGAGGTCTTCCGGACCGTTCTCTTCCCACAACTCGTACAACTCCGAAGTGTCGCTGTCGGAAACTGCACGCTCGAGTGCGGAGAGGACCCAACTCTTCTGCTCCGGGCTCAAGGTGCTGACGTACCCGGCGGCGTCAATTCCATCCAGCTGCACAGGCTTCGGCGCAACGCCGTGCGCAACCGCAAGAATCTCGGCGACGGCGATTGCTGTTTGAGCATCATCGGCATCGAGATAACCGCCATCGGGGTGGCTAGCGTAATCGTCGATGTCGTAGTCACCCGCCTGTACTGCGCTGAGCAGGTCGCCCGCTACGTCGTTGTCGAAAGGTCCTGAACCCCAAGTCCCCATGCTGTCTCTCCGATCCGTACCCGGCGCACCTGTCGTAAAGATATTAGTGAATCACAGGCTTCGGCCAGGACCCTCGGGCTGGAAGTACTGCGTTCGCCGGAAATCGACACCAGCGCAACGGCACGCGAAGGATGCGGTCATCACCGGGGTTGGGGTCGCCACGACCGTCGGTGTTGTTCGTCAGTATCCACAGCGACCCGTCCGGTGCGACTACAACATCACGGAGGCGCCCGTATTCGTCGACGAATTGCTCGTCGGCGGTCGCGGGATCGGTCAAGGGCACCGTGCGGAGTCGCTCACCACGAAGATTGGCGATGTAGATCGTGCCGTCGTGGATGGCGATTCCGCTGGGACTGGCATCGTCAGGTGACCATTGTTGGAGCGGGTCGATGAATCCGTCTTCACCCGCAATCCCTTCGACCTCGGGCCACCCGTAGTTTCCGCCTGCTTCGATCTTGTTGAGCTCGTCCCAGGTGTCCTGCCCGAACTCGCTGGCGTACATCGTGCCGTCCTCGGTCCAGGCAATACCCTGGGAGTTGCGGTGGCCGTAGCTGTAGACGAACGAGTTAGGAAACGGATTATCTAGCGGCACATCACCATCCGGAGTCATGCGCAGAATTTTCCCGGACATCGAGTCGAGGTCCTGAGCTCTGTCTCGACTACCGGCATCACCGACAGTGGCATACAGCATCCCGTCCGGGCCGAACGCGATGTGACCACCGTTGTCGTAGTTGGCCGAAGCGAGCCCGTCGAGAATCGTCTCGGCCGGCCCGAGCGCGAATTCCCCCGGAGCACCGATGATGTCGAAGCGTTCGATCCGGTTCTCCCCGTTCGCGGTGAAGTACGCGTACAGGCGGTTTTCACGTACTGCGATCCCTAGTAAACCGCCCTCACCCCTGGGGCTGACGCCGTCGACGACTCCCACCTCGCGGCTGTTTCCGCCGGCGTCGAGTTCGAGGATTCGCGCGCTGTCGCGCTCACTGACTAGTGGTGTATCGCCGTGGAATGCGATCGACCAGGGCGCGTCCAAGCCGTCGGCGACGGTCTCGGGTTCACCGAAGGCCGCGGCGGGCGCCGATCGTGTTGTCGTGCTTGCCTGTGGACCGGGCCCCTCAGCGTCCTCGGTACTGCAAGCAGTCATCAAGGCCGAGACAAGCACGGCGGCGCCGAGCCCCCGGATCTGTCGTCGTGTCATGGGCGCGCCTCCCGGGTTCAGGCAGTCTTTGCGCCGACGGTAGCGCGCAATCGGCCACACCGGGAGTCCCTTCGAGTACCCCCAACGACCGGGACTCCCTCGCAGGCGACGGGCGTGATGCCCTGGACGGGTGCGCCACGACATGCGCGTCGTCAACAGAAAGAGAACTGACCACCTCATGATTTCCGCCCCGACCGTCGAAGAAACCGGCCGCCTGCCGCTCGTGATCTACGTGCTGGCCGTCGGAGTTTTCTTGATGGGCACAACCGAATTCGTCGTCGCCGGCATTCTTCCCGAGATTGCGGGTGACCTCGGGACGTCGATCGCGAACGTCGGCTTGATGATCACCGTCTTCGCGATCGGGATGATCGTCGGCACGCCGGCGATGGCGATCTTGACACTCAGGGTTCCCCAACGCGTGACCTTGAGCTCGGCTCTGATTGTTTTCGCGATCGGACACGTCATCGTCGCGCTCTCGTCCAACTTCGGACTCATTCTCGGCGCCCGCTTCCTCACAGCCGTGGCGACGGGCGCATTCTGGGCAGTCGCCGCAGTGGTCGGAGCAAAAGCGGCCGGCCCGGCGTCTTCCTCGCGCGCGCTCGGCATCGTCTTGGGCGGAGGCATGCTCGCGAACGTCATCGGTGTTCCGCTCGGCGCTCTGGCCGGTCAGACCATCGGGTGGCGTGGTCCTTTCTGGGCCCTCGCCGCCCTCGCACTCGTTGCCGCGGCCGTCGTCCACCGATTGGTACCCGCCGACACCGACTCCGGTGCGGTGCCGTCCTGGCGAGCGGAGATCGCGAGCCTACGGGACGGACGCATCTGGCTCGTTCTGTTCGGTTGCGCCGTCGTGTGCGGGTCGTCGCTGGCGGCGTACAGCTTCATCTCTCCGCTGTTGACCGAGAACACGGGACTTGCTGCGTCGGCAGTGCCGCTAGTGCTTGTCGGCTACGGACTCGGTGCGTTCGTCGGCTCCAATCTCGGCGGTCGACTCGGTGCGAAGCATCAGTACGGCGTCTTGTTCGTCTCGGCAGCGATGACGTTTCTCGTACTCGGGGCGCTCTGCCTCTTCTCGCAGAACGTGATCGTGACGGTGATTCTCGTAGTCATGCTGGGACTATTCGGCATGTCGACCAATCCCATCCTGATCGGGATGGCTGTGCGTTATGCCGATCAGGCGCCGACGATGGCTTCTGCCCTCAGCACCTCGTCATTCAATCTGGGCACGGCGGTCGGCTCCTGGATCGCCGGGTTCGCGTTCGCCTCGAGTCTCGGTGCCACTGGGCCGGTGTTGGTAGGCACCGGCGTTGCCGCTCTCTACTTTCTGCCGCTGATGATCCTGTTGCGCAATGAACGCACGAAGCGCACCGCCGTCGAAGTCGTCAACTGACGACCCGATCAACCGTCGCGCAGTTCGTCAGCCGTCCGTCAGCGACCGCTCCGACACGTGAGGCGCAGAGTCCGCATCCTCACTGGCTGCCAACGAGGCGAGTAGCTGCATCCGTTCCGCGGACGGCGATCCCGGCTCCGCGGTGTAGATCGTGAGTGTCAACCCTGGCTCGGCGGCCATCTCCAAACCTTCGAAGGCAAGCGTCAGCTCGCCCACGGCGGAGTGGTGAAAAGTCTTGAATCCGGTGCCGTGATGGCGGACGTCGTGCGCGCCCCACCGACGCCGGAATTCCTCACTCCGAGTGCTGAGTTCACCGATCAGATCGTGCAATTCCTTGTTGTGAGGATCTCGCCCAGCCTCGGTTCGCAGAATCGAGACGGTCACCTCGGCAAACTCGTTCCAGTCCGGATAAAACTCGAAAGCCCTATCGTCGAGGAACGTGAAGCGCGCGATGTTCGGGGGCTGCCCCGGCATGTCGTACAGGTCCTTGTAAAACGCACGCGCGAGTGGGTTGACAGCAAGAAGATCCATGCGACCGTTCCGCACGAAAGCGGGTCCCGCGGTGACTGCATCGAGCGCCCACTGCAGGCTCTGATGGGGCTTCCAGCCCTTCGCATTTCGCCGACGCGGGGGCCTGGCTACCGGGCTTGCCGCGTGCGCGAGATCAAAAAGGTGGGCGCGCTCGGCGTCGTCGAGTCGTAAGGCCTTCGCGATACTGTCGAGTACACCCGGCGATGCGCCGCTGATCGCTCCGCGCTCGAGCCTCGTGTAGTACTCGACGCTCACGCCGGCGAGGGTTGCCACTTCACTTCGACGTAGACCGTCCACGCGGCGGTTCGATCCGGCCGGAAGTCCAACTTGTTCGGGCGTGACTCGGGCGCGCCGCGAGGTCAGGAATTCGCGTACTTGCGCTCGATCGTCCATGCCATCGAGCCTAAGTCAGTGACCGGTAGCGAGGGAGTCCCTCGCAGTACCACTATCGCGTGGGACTCCCGCACGCCGCCAAATCATGATCAGGTTGAAGTGACACGAGAAAACCGATGGTGAGGAGTCACGTCATGCGCGCTGTCGTCATGCATGCCCCCGGCGACGTCCGGGTCGAAGAGATCGAAGCGCCGGTGATCGTCGAACCGACCGACGCGATCATTCGCGTTACAGCCACCTGCGTCTGCGGTTCCGACCTCTGGCCGTACCGCGGCATCGAAGAGCTGAATGGCCCGACGCCGATGGGACACGAATACGTGGGCGTCGTCGAACAGGTCGGCCCCGACGTCAACGACATCGAAGTTGGGGACTTCGTCGTGGGCTCGTTCGTCGCGTCGGACAACACCTGCGAAATCTGCGAGGCCGGCTTTCAGTCTCGCTGTATCCACCAGGTCATGATGGGCTCGGTCGGCACCCAATCCGAATACGCTCGCATCCCGCTCGCGGACGGCACCCTCGTCCCTGTCCACGGAGAGCCGACCGAGCGGCAGGCCCGCAGCCTCCTTGCAGCCTCCGACGTACTCGGCACCGGTTGGTTCGCCGCCGTAGCTGCGGAAGCCGGACCTGGCAAAACGGTCGCCGTCGTCGGCGACGGCGCAGTCGGACTTTTGGCGATCCTCGCTGCCAGACAACTCGGCGCCGAGCGGATCATCGCCATGTCACGTCACGCCGACCGGCAGGCACTCGCCACACAATTCGGCGCCACCGACATCGTCGAAGAGCGGGGCGACGCGGGCATCGCGAAGATCAAGGAACTCACCGGCGGCTACGGCGCCCACTCGACCGTCGAAGCCGTAGGTACCCAAGAATCGATGATGCAGGCTATCGGAGCTACCCGCCCCGGCGGACATGTCGGCTACGTCGGGGTATCCCACGGCGTCGAACTCGACGGCATGAACCTGTTCTTCGCGACGGTGAGCCTGCTCGGCGGTCCCGCGCCGGTCAGGCGATTCCTACCCGAACTGATCGAGCTCATCATGACCGACCAGATCGACCCAGGTATCGTCTTCGACCTCACTCTCCCGTTGGAGGACGCCGCCGCAGGCTACCGGGCGATGGACGAGCGGCGCGCCACCAAAGTGCTACTCACCCTCTGACCGATACCAAAGGCTCACGAAACAGAACTGGCTCTACACGCCGGTCGAGGAACGTCTCGGCTACCAACGAGAGGCGCTCTTGGTCTACCGATCAGCATGTTCACTGATCACACCGAATGCGTATGATGCCGAAGGTGAGGACGGGCACTTCAATTGGTGCGCAGCTGCTTTGATCGTAGAGGATGCTACGCGACTGATATGCGCCCCCACCAGCGGAAACCGATTGTACGAGTGAATGTTTCATTGAGAGCGACTCGGCGCTACTTTGTAGCAACGGCACTCGTCTCTACCTACGGTTGCGTACTGAATTCCTTGTGGGGCAGGCTTTCTTGTGTACTGCTGACGAGCCGTATCTGCTGACGAATCGTATTGCTGACGAACCAAGGTCGGAGAACAATGGGTCACTACAAAAGCAACGTGCGTGATATCGAGTTCAATCTGTTCGAGGTACTCGGGATCGGCGAACTGTTGGATATCGGCGCTTACGGGGACCTCGACACCGACACTGTGCGCAACATTCTTGCGGAAGTAGCGAGACTGGCAGAAGGCCCGGTCGCCGCGTCCTTCGCCGACGCGGATCGGAACCCTGTCGAATTCGACGCACCCAATCACGCAGTTGTGGTCCCGGAACCTCTGCGCAAGACGGTCGAGGCGGTGAACGAGGCCGGTTGGTCGCGACTCGGCCTACCAGAAGGCATGGGTGGTGTTCCTGCTCCGGCGCCGTTGGTCTGGGCGATCGGCGAAATGTTGGTCGCGGCAAACGGATCCGCAAGCTTTTTCAACATGGGTCCACTGATGGCGAGCGTGCTCTACACCATCGGAAACGAACAGCAAAAACACTGGGCCAAAGAAGGATTCGAACGCGGATGGGCCGGAACGATGGTGCTCACCGAACCAGACGCCGGATCCGATGTAGGCGCAGGCCGAACAAAGGCAATCGCGCAGGACGACGGCACCTGGCACATCGAGGGCGTCAAGCGGTTCATCTCCGGCGGCGACGTCGGAGACACGGCCGAGAACCTCTTCCACTTGGTGCTTGCCCGGCCCGAGGGCGCCGGTCCAGGAACCAAAGGTTTGAGCCTGTTCTACGTTCCGAAGTCCCACTTCAACTCGGACACACTTGAACTGGGAGAGCGCAACGGTGTCTACGTCACCGGCGTCGAGCACAAGATGGGCCTCAAGTCTTCCCCAACTTGCGAGCTCACCTTCGGAGCGACGGACGTTCCTGCCGTCGGCTGGCTCGTGGGTGATGTCCACAACGGTATCGCCCAGATGTTCCAGGTCATCGAGAATGCTCGAATGATGGTGGGCACCAAGGCTACCGGAACACTGTCCACCGGCTATCTCAACGCCCTCGAGTATGCGAAAGAACGAATTCAAGGTGCAGACCTTACCGAGCTGACAAACAAAACCGCGCCCCGCGTGGCCATTACGCACCACCCCGACGTCCGACGCAGCCTGGCGATGCAGAAGGCCTACGCCGAAGGCCTCCGAGC
Organism: Rhodococcus sp. EPR-134; assembly: GCF_001647205.1. Taxonomy (NCBI): domain Bacteria; kingdom Bacillati; phylum Actinomycetota; class Actinomycetes; order Mycobacteriales; family Nocardiaceae; genus Rhodococcus; species Rhodococcus sp. EPR-134. The sequence continues at coordinate 14,579 of NZ_LVCT01000518.1, read as the reverse complement.
GGTCTACCTCTACACCGCTGCACACCAGAATGCCGATGTCGCCGAGTTGGTTTCGGGGGCGGATGCCGAACTGGCGGCGCGGGTCAACGATCTGCTGCTGCCGATCGTCAAGGGCGTCGGTTCCGAAAAGGCCTACGAACTGCTCACCGAGAGCCTGCAGACCCTGGGCGGCTCCGGTTATCTTCAGGACTACCCCATCGAGCAGTACATCCGCGATGCCAAGATCGACACCCTGTACGAGGGCACCACGGCAATCCAGGCGCAGGACTTCTTCTTTCGAAAGATCGCACGCGACCGCGGCGTTGCGCTCGCTCACGTAGCCGGTCGCATACAAGAGTTCATCGACAGTGAGGCCGGGAACGGTCGACTCAAGGCCGAGCGAGTCCTACTCGAGACCGCCTTGACCGACGTGCAGGAGATGGCCGGGACGCTCACCGGGTATCTGATGGCTTCCCAGGACCAACCCTCCGAGTTGTACAAGATAGGCCTCGGCTCGGTGCGCTTTCTGTACGCGGTAGGCGACCTGCTCATCGGATGGCGCCTGTTGGTGCAAGCGGAAGTCGCGTTGGCAGCCTTGGACCGTGACGCGTCGGCAAAGGACCGGTCGTTCTATCGGGGCAAGGTGGTGATCGCGTCGTACTTCGCCAAGAACATCCTGCCCGTCCTGGCGTCGACCAAAGAAATCCTGGGTTCCCTCGACAACGAGATCATGGAACTCGAGGAAGACGCATTCTGACAACGTGCCACGCGCGGTATGGGTGGTGCGCAACTCGGAATGCTTGCTGCGTGATTCAAACGCGGTCGTGAACCGGCGACGGAATCTTGTTGGAACGATACGAGTCTCCGCTCCGGTTCGGCCGCCAGAGACGCCAGTGTTTCGCGGACAACCGGAACGGGAGATGGTCTTGTAGGTGACGAGCACCGGACGACAACCGTTCGTCTGCAGGCAGGTTGAGCCACAGGGACAGTGAGGATGTCGCGTTGCCGAGGGTTGCGCGTATGCCTGACTCGCCGAGAGTCCGGCCGTATCCGTCGACGGCAAGGCGGCCGAACGCGTCGGGCGTGATGTCGGGATACGGCGCATGGGTGTCCGGGTCGATCAGGCGTACGGGCGCACTGCAGGTCAGCGCCGCCACAGAACGTCCGTGGGTTGTGACCGCATCGCAACCAACGAGGGCATCGAGCGCTTCGTTGACAGAACCAGGTGGGACGTTCCATTCGGTATGGGTTTGCGCTTTGTAGCGGGGCCCACCGAAGAGCTCGGTAGCGAACGATGACAACTGCGCGGTCGGCTCGGATGGCCCCCTCTGGTAGAGCTCGAACGTCCACGACGGCAACGACACTGGTTCGGTGCAGGATTCCAGGAATGTCTGCAGCCGCTGAAATGCAACATCGGGACGCTTGACTCGAAGCGAGTGTGCACCACCGGCGGACCCGGGCAACCCGTCGTATGTCACTACCTCGGGCAATGCGGCTTCCGGTGTCCGCGCCGTCACAGGTTAGCCAATCGCGAAAGCACTACCCCGGCTGGTTCCTCCGTCGCGTGGCGATAGCCGGTGCCGGCCCATAGGTGCATGCGCTCGGGATCTGCCTGCGCAACAGCGGCTTTGCGCATCGGGTTGGTCAGGTGATGGATGGCCGGATACCCGATGGGCGCCCGTGCGTCGTAGCGATCGATGAACTCGTTCCGAAGTGCTCGTGCAGGACGTCCCGTGAAAGCTCTTGTGACGACCGTGTTCCCGCGTGACGTGTCGGCCAGAGCTGCCTTGTGCGGAGCCGAGGCACCACTCTCCTCGGTGCGCAGCAGTACGGTACCGACCACTGCCGCGTCCGCTCCGGCACGTAAGGCTGCAGCGACGTCGGCGGAGGTCGCCAGTCCACCGGCCGCCAATAGCGGAACAGAGGTGCGATGACGGATTTGTGCGATCAGTTCGGTGATCGGTGTTTCTGCCGGAACCTGCAGGGGAGTGAGCGTTCCGGAGTGGCCGCCGGCAGCCGACGATTGCACCACAAGCAGATCGGCACCGGCGTCGACGGCAAGGAGCGCCTCTGCCTCCGAAGTCACAGTGAGGACGACAAGTGAACCGGCAGCGCGCAGCGCCTTGATGACGCCGGGTGCGGGAAAGCCGAAGGTGAAGCTGACCACCGGAACCGGGCTGGCCAGGAGCAGATCGATCTTGTCCTCGAAGTAGTCGTCGTCTTCGACCGGCTCACCGTCAGCCAGTGTGATGCCATAGCGATCCGCCTCGACCTGAATCGCCCTGGTATAGGCACGGTAGGCATCGACGTCGACAGGCACCGGGTTGGGTGCAAAGACGTTGACACCGAACGACACTCCCTCGGCGCGCACGGCGTCGATCTGGTCGGACAGAGCCTGAGGCGTCTTGTACCCGGCGGCGAGGAATCCGAGACCGCCTGCGCGAGAGGCAGCAGCAACAAGTGCCGGTGTGGAAGCGCCGCCGGCCATGGGGGCTGCGATGACAGGGACCTTCAGGTCGAGATCGGTTGTGAGTGCGCTCATTCGAACATCTCCAGTCCTACGTCGGGTAGTGCTCCGGCGGTTTCGTCATCTGACATCAAAAACTACCTCCTCAGTCGAGGTGGCCGTCCGAGGGTCCGCATCGAGACCGGAAGGGAATCGGAACCGCAAAACCGCGGCGGCCACTGCTGCGCCCAGAACGACGGCCGCACCCAACAGCAGAGCGTCGCGATACCCGTCTCGCAGCAACGGAGTGACAACGAGTGGGCCGAGAATCTGACCGACGCTGTATCCAGCGGTCAGCAACGCCACGGCGCGTGGGAACTGCAGGTGCGCGCCGATTGCCAACACAATTGACCCGATACCAAGGAAGGTGACACCGAACAGGAAAGCTGAAATCAGTGCGGGGCCGACGCCTCCGATCACAGCAGGAAGCGCTATGCCCACCGCCTGAATCAACAGGGCAACGAGAAGCAGAGTCGGCCTCGACCAACGCAGGCTGAGCCAAGCCCACAGGGCGCACGAGGGAAATGCGGCCAGACCGACCACTATCCAAGCGCCGCTGCCGACCCATTCTGGAGCGGCGAGATCGATTGCGGCAACAAGGAACGTGCCCGCGATGATGTAGCCGATGCCTTCCAGGAAATAACTGATGACCAGGGCGGTGAACCAGCGATGGGAACTGGGAGTTCCCGGCGCGTCCGGCGTGATGATCGGACGCGGTTCCGGCGTCAATCCCCAGGCGGCGACCGCACACACCACTGCAAGGCCCGCAGATGCCAGCCAGGCAGTACCCCAGGAACCGATGAAGCGGACGACGAACACGAGGACCCCGGACAGGGCGATACCCAACCCAACTCCGCCGAATCCCCATCCGGCCAGGAATTGGGACTGCCCCCGAAGGTGCGCGTGCAAAGCGCTGACGGCGATCATGAAGACGAGGGCACTGGCAATGCCTGCGACGAGCCGCAGGGCGAACCAGATGGATCCGTCGTGGGTAGTGGGCATGAGTGCCAAAGTCGCAATGAGGACCACCAACGACGTACGCATCACCGCTGCCGAGCGCACCGCGCCGGGAATGAGGATTCCCGCGAGCGCGCCGATGAGGTACCCGAGGTAGTTCGCTGTCGCCAAGGTTGCGCCGAGCGAGGCGGACAGACCGGCCTGCGTGTGCATCAACGGCAGAATCGGTGTGTACACGAATCGACCGATTCCCATGCTCGCCGCCAGCGCAGCGGCAGCTTGGACAGCGTGTGCTCGCGGGTCGACACCGTTGTGGACTGTGGTCATGGTCTTATCGTGTGCACCGGCCGCGCCGGACCGCCACGACCGCTTTGCTCCTGACTGATAGGCGCAACCTCCCACCGCACGTAGCATGAAGGATCGTGGAGCTGCGTCAGCTGAGATACTTCGAGGTCGTCGCCGAGGAACTGCACTTCGGCCGAGCCGCGGCACGACTACTGATAGCCGGGCCGTCATTGTCGCAGCAGATCATGGCACTCGAGCGCGATCTCGGCGTCAAGCTGTTCGTCCGCGACCGCCGTTCCGTCGCTCTGACGCCAGCCGGCGCGGCGCTGCTCCCCGATGTCCGTGCGCTACTCGAGAATGCCGAGAATCTGCGGCGCCGCGCGGAGCGTCTGTCCGGAGCAGAGCCCGTCCGGATCGGCTACGTCAATTGGCTCCCCACGGATCTGATCGCGAGCACTTCAGGGGTCGCGCAACTGCACGTCGACGCCTGGGTGGTGCCATCACACGCACAGGCCGCGCGGGTGGCAGACGGCAGCCTCGATCTGGCGATCGCCTGGGTACGGAAATACGATGTCGCCCAAAACGGTTTGAACGCCAGACTGCTCGGTGCGGATCGGCTCTACGCCGTCTCCACCGGAGAGGACACCACACCGGTGCGGGCACGCGACGTCGTCGTGCTCGTCGACGACGACACCACCTCCTGGTATTCGTGGAACGTCTTCGCCGAAGAATTCGCTCGCGATACCGGCGCACAGATTCTGCGCATCAACGACGGTGGTATCACCGGTCCGGCATTCTTCGATCACGTCCGTGCCGTCGGCCGTCCGGTCGTCAACTCGCCCAAAGGGCAGACCATCACGCTGCCGAGCGATCTCACGGCACGTGCGGTGATCGACCCGGCGGCAATCTGGACGTGGTCTCTCCTGTGTCGCGAGAACGAAACGCGTCCTGCCGTTCTCGCGGCCGTCGACGCTCTCACCCGCGGCGTGACTGATCTCGGAATCCACGAGGACGGGATATGGCTACCCATGGACGATCCTTACCGGAGGACTCGATGACACGACGCGCTATTCGAGTTTTCTGGGGACGACGGCCGGAATCGGTGCAGGCCGTGGCCTCCCGGTGGCGTCGGACGTTGGAGCAAGTCGAATTCCTGTTGCCCGAGGTGGTCGGCGGGTCGTGGCAACAGATCCATTCCGCTGGACCTGCTACTGCCGTGACCGTCGACCAGTTGGCGCAGGTCCTCGAGAACGCGCAGGCCGCCGAAGACTGGTCGGATCGTCTGGGAATCGGATTGAGGCTCGTAGCCAGTGGAGGGCCCGAATGGGGGCTCGAACTCTCCGGGTTGGCGGGCGGCGAACCGGAAATCGTCCTTCAGTCGATGATTCTCGCTGTCAGCGCGCCGGACGCCGCCGAAGTTCCTGAGACAGAACTACTTCGAATGCTCGCCGCGGTGTGGGAACCGGACTTCGGAGATGTCACCGACGACGACATCCTCGACGCTCTCGAAGACGAGTCCGACTATCGCGTCAGTGATCCCGTGATCGGCCGCTTCGGCTACCTCTCGGCCGCTCGCGCTGACGCGATCCCGGATGACCTGGCCGTAGACGTTACCGCGTTACCCGGCGGCGTGTTGCTGCAGATCAGGGCCGGCGATGGGGTCGTTTTGGCTTACGAGCGCCTGCGCGAGACCGGCGCACTCGATCCGCTTCCACGTCCACTGGACCGCGCAGTCTTCTGAAGGCGGTTACCGTTCGTCGAGTTTGGGTAGCCCGGGCGTCGGAACGAAGTCTCGCCTCGGCACTACCGCCGAAAAATGAACCGAAAGGCCCACCGCATGGTTGACGTCACCCGCAAATTCACCGCCGAGGTACCGATCGAGAAGGCTGCGGCGTTTCTCCGCGACTTCGCCAATGCGCCGACGTGGGATCCGGGCACCGAGAGTTGCACGCAGATCTCCGACGGTCCTGTCGGCGTCGGAACCCAATGGCACAACGTGTCGAAGCTGTTCGGCGTCACCACGGAACTGACGTACACGCTGGTGACCGACGAGCTGAATCACGTTGTTCTCGAAGGAAAGAACAAGACTGCCAACAGTACCGACGACATCACCTTGACTTCGGTGGGTCCGAACTCGACCGAGATCGAGTATCACGCGAACGTCGAGTTCAACGGTGCCGCCAAGATTGCGTCGCCTCTCCTGAAGGCGGGATTCGAAGCCAAAGTGGCACCCGAGACGGTGAAGAAGATGACGGAAGCCCTCGAAGCGCTCTGACCGTCCGTCAGGTTCCTGTCACTATGGGTTGCCGCCGCTCGCGCCACCGTTGCGAGCTTCGATGGCGTCGATGGACTTCGTGAACGACTTTCCCAGCACTTGGGTGCCGACGAGTCCGAGTACCGACGCCAGGAGCTTTCCCTTGAGGTTCTTGCCGTCCCGGACCACGACGGCATCGACATCGGTCAGGCCCGTCGGCTGCCGGGTCAGCGTGTAGGTATGGCTCGACGCCCCGCCCCACAGGTTGGAGTCGGTGGTTGTCATCACGACGCGGTGCGGGTCGGTCCAGTCGTAGTGCAGACGCTCCCAGATACCACTGGAGCCCTCGGTGACATCAGCATCGTGGGGTCCTTGTTTGTGCACTTTCAGGTAGCTGTCCGCACTGCGGCCGAAGATTTCCTCACGGCCCGGACCGAAGTCGGTCAGGCCGGCAAGGACCTGTTCGGGCGTCGCAGTGGTCGTCTTGTGAAGATGAATCGTGGTCATGGCGCCTTCTTTCAACTGTGGATGATCCGGTGCTGAAAAAGCCGGGGAGTGACTCATCCAGCACACCACTCACACGAAATGAATGAAAGAGAATTGCTCGCCCTGTCTCGATCCGCTGTCTCGATCCGCTGTCTCGATCCGCTATTCGACGCCGCGCCGGTTGGCAGTGATTGCGCCGTGCGGCCTGTAGCCGCTCCCCGTCCGGGTATGGGTCTCGATCACGTCGAAGCCCGCTGTGACCAGCACCTCGGCAAGTTCGGTCACCGGCCATCGATAACCAGTCGTCGCGGCATGATCAAAAGGCTCTACCGTTGTGCCTTCGAAGAAGCCCACCAGCAACCCACCACCTGGGCGGATCACGCGCGCGAATTCAGCGAGCGGTGCCTCGATATCTTGCGGGTGATGGTGAATGAGCGAGTACCAGGACAGCACGCCGCCCAGTGAATTCGTTTTCGCGTCCAATGCCTCGAAGCCCCCGACCTCGAACGAGAGATCGGGGTATCGGGTGCGGGCTCGTTCGACGAACTCGGGCACTAGATCGATCCCGCTCACAGCCAGCCCGCTCTGGGCCAGGAAGTCTGTCCACTGCCCCGGCCCGCACCCGGCGTCGAGTACGGGGCCGGTCAAAGTGGCGGCCCAGCTGGTCACCAGTGCCCGATCAGATACGTGCGTCGAATCCATCGAGCCGAAGAGGTCCGTGTACTCCTGGGATCTGGCCGAATACGACTTTCGGACTACGTCGCGGCGCGTTGCACTCGAATTCTCCACGCCGTCAATAATTATCGATGTGCACCATTCCTTCGCCGCAACTCGCCGAACCGAAGGTTCATACTCTGTTGAAGGCCTACGGTCACGACCGGAAACTGAGGTCATACGGTGGAAGAGAAAGAACTGGCGGCGAAGATCCGCGAACTACTCAGTGCCCGATCGGCCGAGTCGAGCATCTGCCCCTCCGACGTGGCCCGCGCAGCGGCACCCGACAATTGGCGTCCGCTGATGGAATCCGTCCGAGAGGCTGCCCGCCACATGGTGGCCGACGGCGAAGTGCAGATCACCCAGGGCGGCGAAGTCGTCGACCCGGAATCCGTACGAGGTCCGATCAGGATTCGGTGGGCTCGTTGATCAACCGCGTGACTTCTGGCGGCGCTGCTCTCGCAGCGTGAATCAGCGGAAACGGTCCAGATGCTCACGCAGGAACGCATCCAGGCTTCGTGGCTCACGCCCCAGGACACGTGCCACCGTGTCGGTGGGTGACTCCGGGCGCGAGACGGCAAGTTGCTGGATCTCCAGAATGTGCTCGGCCAGCCACGGAGGCATGTGGGCATGATCGACGAGGTTTTGCCGCAGTTCGTGCGGTGGCAGGTCGATATATTGGACGGGGCGATCGAGCATGCGGGTCAGAGAATCGGCGATGCCGCCGTAGCCGACTGCCTCGCTACCCGTCAGGACGTAGGTACCGCCGGCGAGGTCGGCGCGTGTGAGCACGGCCGCGGCGACGTCACCGATATCTCGGCAGTCGATCCAGTTGCACGGCGCGTCCCGCATCGCGCCCAGAATCACCCCTTGCGCAGCCACCGCCGGAGCCAGGAGCAACAGATTCTGCATGAACGCATAGGGGCGGAGCAGAGTGTGGCGGATCCCGGATGCGCGCAGGTGTTCGCCGACGGCATGGTGGCCACGGGAGAGAGCGATGGGGGAGTCGGTCGCGGCGGCGGGATCGGAGATCTTGACGATGTGTTCGACGCCGCTCTCGGCGGCGATGTCGATCACACGCGTTTCGAGCTCGACCTGTTCGAGTCCGTTGGCCATGGCAAGGAAAAGTTGTTCAGCCCCTTCGAAAGCCGTGCGTAGCGAAGTTGAGTCTGCGGCATCGGCCGACACTACTTCGACCAAACCGTCGGCCAAGTCGCCGAGGTGGGCGCGCAGCCTGTCCGGGTCGCGGGACAGCGCTCGGCTCGGCACACCCGAGGATGCGAGACTGCGTAGCAACGCGCCGCCTGTGGTTCCGGACGCTCCCATGATGACGATCATCGTGTTCCTTTCGGTCTTCCCCGGGAAGCCGGGGATCTTTGACATGTGTTGTCGGTCAGGGATTCTGACGGCGCCATCGCCAGCTCACGATGACGGCAGCGACCGCGGCAGATATCGGCAGATCGAGTTGCAGGCGAGCAAGCCAAGCGGCATCGACGATGCTCGTGTGTGCTGGTAGCCAACGGGAGGCGAACCACCCGACGAGACCAGCAATCACAGCGGCTCCGACGGCAAGAATTGCCGCCACCATGACGCGAGGCAGTGTCGTGGTCCACGGTCGTGACCCTGCGCGGCGCTGCAACCAGGAGCCGATCAGCAACGCCACCACTGCCGACGTGCCCGCAATGGACGTAAATGCCGCCGTCGTGAGGCCCGATTGGCCGGATGCGACTCCGCCCGCACCCGCCATCAGCGCGGGGGCAAGGTAGGCGACCAGCACCTCTCTCCACAGGATGAAAGGTCGTGCGCCGCGACGATCGGCAACCGAGTCGAGTCGATTGGAATCGGTTATCTCCCTTTTGTTTTCGCGACGGATCGGTGGGGTGAGTCCGGACATGAAGGAGACCAACTTTCCGATTATAATTAGGTGGCTAACTATTTGGGCATGAAAAGAGAAGTCTCTGTCGAGAATTGACGACGATTCGAATCGCTACGCGAATACTTGGAATCCCAGCCGACTACTCCGCAGTCAGCGCACCGATACCGCGAACGACCCGCGAGAGCAGATCCAAAAAAACCGCTCGCTCGTCGACAGTGAGCTCGTCGACCATTTCCTCGAGACGAGCAAAGTGTTCGGGCGCCATGTCACGTAACCGCTGAGCGCCACGAGCAGTCAGGACGACCACCGCACCACGCCCGTCCTCCGCGGACGGACGTCGAGCGACCAAACCCTCCTGCTCGAGCCCATCGACCAAGCCGGTGACCGTGGCTCGCGAGACGCCGAGATCAGCGGCCAGTCGCGAGGGAGATTTCTCCCCGTCGTGGTCTTCCAGATCCGCAAGCAGTCGGTAACGGCCGGTCGACAGTCCATACCTCGCGAAGTGAACCTCGGTTGCTCGACCGAGCCGCGCGCCCGCCGAGATCAGCCGCACCGCAACCAGCACAGCCTGCGGATCGGACCCGAGGCCGTAGTGCTCCAACTGCCGCCGCGCCTGATCCAACGTGGGTGAGTCGTGATCGGTTCCGTCCACTGCCATGCAACTAATATGGCACCTAACTACATTCTGGTCAACCCTCCACCAGAGCTAGCTTCAAACGCCGAACAATACCTGCGGGGCCGCATGGCAGTCCGGGTGATTGCCGGGATACGGCAGGACCTTCTCGAGGGCGAGCCCAATCGCAAAGGCCGTCTGGTCGTCGTACGGTCGCGTAACTATCTGTGTGCCCGTGGGGATTCCGTTCCGAGCGAAACCTGTGGGGATTGTCAGCACCGGGCAGCTACTCAGGATGTTGAAGGTGATGGCCGGTACAGCCTCGAGGTAGAACTCCAATTCTGTTCCAGCCACATTGATTCCGTGCCCCACGTAGTCGTCGCCGGCAAGAAAGCCCTCCGTCGCCACTGCCGGAGTGATCAACGCGTCATAGGTGTCGAACAGGGATCCGATCGACGAATACAGTTCGGCTTCGATCGCGAGTCCGTCGAGGAAAGTCGCGTCACCACGGATGCGGCGGGCCCATCGGGCGAATTCCTTCGCGTACTCCGTGACCTTGCCGGGGTGCGCGGACGCTTCGGCAGAGATCGAAGCACCGAACACGTGGTCGTAGTGAATGGCGGCCGCACGCATGATTGCAGCGCGGGACAGGTCGACTTCGATGATCTCCGCGCGTGCGCCCAGCGCAGTGAGGGTGTCCACCAACTTGGCGGTGTTGGCGGCAACGTCCGGATCAACCGGCCAGTCACCCAACGCGGGGATCACGGCGATACGCATTCCTGTCAACGAATGCGTTGCGAGGCCGGGCAGCGGCGATGCCGGCACATGCGAGGCAATGTCAGTGGAGCTCGGTCCCGCGATGACCGACTGCAGTGTGAGGCAATCACTTACGGTGCGAGCCATCGGACCGCAGTGGCAGTAGCGATCGAGATTGAAGGGCGGATCAACGGGGACACGGCCGTGCGGTGGCTTGAACCCGACAATTCCGTTGAGTGACGACGGAGTTCGGATCGAACCTGCAACATCGGAACCGGTAGCCAAGTGCGTCATACCGGTGGCAAGTGCGACTGCCGATCCACCGGAAGACCCGCCGGAGGAGTATTTCGTGTTCCACGGATTGCGAGTGACGCCCCACAACTCGGACTGTGTGAACGCGGCCGAGGAGAATTCGGGTGCCGTCGATCGCGCGTGGACGATGGCACCGGCGTCGACGATCCGCTGCACGAAAGTCGAAGTGTGGGTGGCGATCAAGTCCTCATAGACCTTGGACCCTTGAGTCCACGGTTGGCCTTGTACCGGTTCATCCTCTTTCACCACAACGGGAACACCGGCGAGCGGAAGGCTGACATCCGAACCGCGGGCGTAGTGGCGTTCCACTGACTTCGCTTGCGCCCGTGCCGCATCGAAGAAAGTGTGTCCCACTGCATTCAAGGTCGGGTTGAGCGCCTCGATACGTTCGATGGTGGACTCGAGTACCTCCACCGGAGACAGCGATTTGTCCCGGTAGCGTTCGAGCATCTCGGTCACATCCATGAAGGTTGAAACGGGTGTCTGGCGCATATCTGTGGTCCTGCCTCTATGAAGGTTTGTGTAGGCGGCTAGGTTGTCAGTTCGCGCTTTGCCGCGACGGGATTGCGGAATGTGGCGAGCAGCATTGCGAGAGTGGCGATTCCCGCGGCTATCCAGAAGACCGTTTCGGAACCGGAGTGGTCATGAATGCGTCCACCCGCGAACGCGCCGAGGGCGATGCTTGCATTGAAGACTGCAACCCACAGAGCCGCAGCGGCCTCTCGGTGAACGGGAGCGGCTTGTGCGATCCATGTTTGAGTACTCACCGATACACCACCGTAGAAGAGGCCCCAAGCCGCCATGAGCAGAGCAGCTGTGATCAAGGTGGTAGCCGAGATCGGGAACAGGGCAAGGGTGATCGCTACTCCCACGCTGAGGCTGACGACCACCGCCTTCGGGGACTTTGCAGCGGACGGCCCGGCGATGAAGTTGCCGACGACACCGAATGCACCGTAGATCAGGAGCATTGTGCCGACCTGCGAAGCGTTCAACCCCGCGAAGAACTCCAGCCCCGGACGCACATAGGTGTACGCCGCGAAATGAGCGGTGACGATGAGCGCGGTAATCGCGAATCCGACCCGGACTCCTGGGTTCCGAAAGGCCGCCACGAGACTCCCGAGCGACAAGGCCCGATCAGCTGGCATCGTGGGTAGGACAGCGATCATGGCGATCGCGATCACAGTCGCCGCGCAGCTGAGAGTCCAGAACGCCACGCTCCATCCGGCGACTGCCCCGATATACGTCCCAGCAGGGACACCGAGAACTGAGGCAACAGCGATTCCGCTGAAGATGATCGTGGTCGCCAACCCGACGGATCTGGTCTCCACCAACCTGGGAGCCAGGCTTGCGGCGAGCGCCCAGACTCCACCCATGCTCACGCCTAGAAGGACGCGAGCCACAGCGAGGACAACGAAGCTCGGAGCAAGGGCCGTGAGGGCGTTCGCCGCTGCGACTAACAGCATCAAGACGATGAGCGTCGACCGACGATCGAAGCGCCGGGTCACGATGGGCACAAACGGGGCAGTGGCCGCTGCCACCAATCCGGTAATGGCCAGTGAGAGCCCGATGGTCCCTTCGCTTTCCGCCAGGTCAGCACCGATCGGGGTGAGTAGCCCTACCGGCATCATCTCTGCCGCGACAACGATGAAGGTGGACGCTGCGATCAGGGCGACCGCAGCCCAGTGGTTCTCGATGGCGTGTGCGTGGGTTGAGGACGTGGGCGCGGGGCTGTTCTGCCCGGGCGCGGAATGTGGCATGTAACCAGAGAAGCTCCCGCACGCCCAAGGATCAACGGCGAATCGCTCATCCAACCATTAGCTCAATTCATCGATGAGCCATTATGGAGTAGTCGAATGAGTCCAGGGTCGGAGTGAAAATGTCGGAGCCCCCGATGCGTGAGATCGAGTGCTTCCTCGTTCTCGCTGAAGAACTGCACTTCGGTCGCACCGGCGAGCGGCTGTTCATCTCCCAGAGCCGAGTGAGTCAGCTGATCAGCGCATTGGAGCGTCGTATCGGCACCAGCCTGGTAGCGCGGACCAGTCGCCGCGTTCACCTGACTGAGTTCGGCGCCGAATTTCTTGCGTCGTTGGCTCCCGCCCATCGGGCGCTCGTCGGAGTAATCGAGGACGCTCAATCGAGAGCACGCAACACGCCGACGCCGTTTCGGGTGGGTTTCCAAGGAGCAATTTACGATTCGATCGCGGCTGCTGTCTCTCGTTTCGAGATACAACATCCGCAAACATGCGTGACCATCAAAGAATTACCCCTGGGTGATCCGTTCAGTGATGTACTCGCCGGGCGAATCGATGCGGCAGTGGCCCTTCTCCCCGTAGATGAGCCGGAACTGACAACCGGGCTCGTCTTTTCTCGACAGCCCCAGACCCTCGCCATCTCAGTCCATCACCCGTTCAGCGAACTGGGCGTGATCGACGCCGAGCAGTTGGCGCAGATCTGTCTCGTACCCATCACCGGCCCCGCCCCCGACTATTGGCAGCGTGTGAATTCCCCGAGCACGACGCCGGGCGGAGCCACGATTCCCACGCAGGGTGGGGCGAGCACCGTTCAGGAAGGCCTGTCGCAGGTCGCATTCAGTCAGGTCGGCCTCATCCTCTGCGCTGCAACCGCTGCATACAGCCAGCGCTCGGACATCACATTCGTACCGATCAACGGATTACCCGAATCTGCTTTGGGTCTCATGTGGCGTACCGATCTCGAAAGCCCACGACTTCGCGCTTTCGCGAAAGCGATCGAGGAAGCGCACACCTGTCCCTCCTGACGTCGATCAGTAAGTCGCGGAAGGAGTCCGGGGCATTGAGATGCATCGTGTGTGAGATGATCGCGCCATGTCTGCGATCACCGACTACTTCACCGCGCGCACGGATGAGCATGCCACCTCTGCCCTCGCGGGACTCGTCGACTTGGAACCAGAGGTGATGAAGGCGAACGCAGCTTCTCGCCCGCGGGTCCAGTTGGCTGCGAGTGGGACTCCAGTTCTGCAGGCGAAAGGCGTCGATCCAGTTGTCGCGCTCGGCCGACTGGAAGCAGCCCTCACCGCTCGCCCCTACGACGAAGTTGCAAAAGGTCCACGCTGCGGGAAACTCGTCGCGATGAGCGACGACGGCGACACCCTCGTGCTCACGGTTACCGACGAATTACGCGATGCACTAGCGGAATTGAACGCTGACGGTGTCGCCGCCGCTGCGGCGGCCTGGGCAATCGACGAGACGAGTGAACCGTCGGAGGACTCAGTGCCGTTCCTGACCGCCTTCGCCGAACTAGCGACCAGAGCTGTGGCTCAGGGCGAACGGATGTACGGCTACGTCGTCATCTGAGCTTCGCGACTCCGCCGACCTGATTGGAAGGCTGTTCGTCTTCGACAACTCCGGATCTGACCGTCACCCCGGGATCTGCATGGCCAGATCGTTGCGGTCGAAGTCGGAGAACTGCTGGGTGTCAGTGCAGTATCCACAGCTCGCTCCGAAGAACTCGGTGCGGGCGTTCGGATCGTCGAGTAGCCAGTACCGCAGCCACGCCGTGCTCGGACCGCGCATATCGCCACCGGTGATCGCCGTACCGAAGTGCGTGGCGCCGCGCAGTTCCAGATACTCGGCAGGCACGTGGTCGGCGTCCTCGTACATCGCCCGCACGATCGCCGGCCAAACGATTGCGTCGGCCTGGCCGGCCAGATAGAGAACCGGCTCGTCGATGAGATCGACATCATTGAGCGGGCCTGGTTGGATCGCGACGGCGGTGTCGACGCGGTCGTCGATCGCCGCGTTGATCGCCGCAGACCCGCCCTGCGAGTGCCCCACCGCACCAATGTGTTCCAGGTCGACTTTGC